>NZ_JAUSTY010000006.1 GCF_030813115.1 Bacillus horti
TTGTCTTGCCCCACTCATTTGTGACACCCTCTCCGTCTTCTTTCTTTTATTATCTACGTGTCTTTTATGAGTGTCCACTTTTTATTCTAACTGCACTTCCTATCTTATTTTCACTATTTCATGAACACCTAAACATGCCATCTAGTTAGGAATTTTTTGTATAGATACGACCATTTTTTTGTTGTGCAATTGACTGAAAGTCATGTTATGGTAAGAAGATGCTAGTCATGAATGGTGAGGTGATATAGGTATGAACACCGTATATGTGGTTCGACACGGTGAAACAGATTGGAACAAAGCAGGGAAATATCAAGGGATTGAAGATATAGAGCTGAATCAAGAAGGAGAGAAGCAAGCTCATCAATTAGGTCGGTCTTTAAAGGGAGAGCACTTTGATCTTATTGTTTCTAGTCATTTACAGCGAGCCTATAAAACGGCGTTAATTATTGGTGAATATGTCGGCATTCACAAAGTACAAGTGGTAGATGGGGTTCATGAGCGAGATTTTGGTGACGCTTCTGGATTAACCAAGGAGGAGCGCAAAGAGCGTTATCCAGATCAAGTGATTCCTGGCATGGAGCCATGGGAAACCTTTCAAGAACGGGTTGTACAGGGGCTTGTTAACGTTATGAATACGTATACCAATAAGAAAGTTATTATGGTTTCACATGGAGGCACAATTAACGCTATCTTACACAAGTTTTCAAACGGTGAGATTGGTACAGGAGTGACAAAGCTTAATAATACTTGTGTGAATATCCTTCATTTTAGTAACAATCAATGGCAGATAGAAAAGTTTAACTGTATTAAACACTTAGAAATAGGGTAGATACAAAGTAATAGAAGCCAAGGAACAAAGCAATAGAAGCAAAGAAACCAAACAAAAAAATAGTAAAAAATATTTCTCTTGAAAAATGAAATAAAAGCAGTATAATTGATCTAATTCAAGATTCTGAACATTCATTAGGAAGCTTAGCTAAGATAGTTAGCTTAACTAAGAAGGGAGGCGTACGTATGGATCTATATCTGCTGATAGAACATGACTTACTTGATCTGCTCTATACCTTCGTCTCAATGCTTAGCTTAAGCTTGTTATTTTACTATATCCATGTAAAGCTTGAGCTGAATAGATTAATAAGATCTTCACATTTAAATAAGGGTCGACTTATTAATAGAATTATTCAGCTGAGTGAGCTGGTTGTGTATTGGTTCCTTGATTGGCTGCATAAATTGAAGCCAAAGATTGCTCCAAGGCATGCTCTTTTCTGTAAATCGTTAATCAACGTAGAAAGACGATAATAATACAGAAAAGAGGAGATCATATGAAATGGGTTATTTATATTAGTGAAGGCTTCTTATTTTTAACACTTATGCCAATTCTAATCGTATTTTCAATTACTGTTGTTCGTTCATTATGTGAATACTTCGCAGACATGACTACATTTTCAAAGTAAATAAACCATAATTTTTCTGACCAAAATCCTTTTTGACTAAAGGGTTTTGGTCTTTTTAATGTAAAATTAAGTTCTTATGCTTGAAACCGATATTGACAATGTGACATTTTACTTATATGGTTAATTACAAAAGCAACTAACCAATTAAGTGATGGGGGAGGGAAGCTATGAAATATTCTCTTGATGAATCAAAGCCAATTTTTATTCAAATTGCGGAAGGTATTGAGGATGAAATTATAAATGGATCGCTTAAGGAAGGAGGGCAGGTCCCTTCAACTAATCAATTTGCTTCCTATTATCAAATCAACCCTGCTACAGCGGCTAAAGGAATTAACTTACTTGTAGAAGAGAAGATCATTTACAAGAAGAGAGGGATTGGAATGTTTGTTTCTGAGGGAGCAAAGGCAAAAGTTTTGGAAAAAAGAAAGGAGCAGTTTTTTGCGGATTATGTCCTAGCTATGCTTAAAGAAGCGCAGAAGCTGAATATTTCATCATATGAGCTAATCAAATGGATAGAATCCCACAAACAGGAGGGAAATGATCATGAAGGCAATTGAGTGTAGGGGATTAACAAAAAAGTATGGCACACAGACAGCTTTGGATGATCTCAGCTTTGTCATAGAGAAAAATAAATTTTATGGCTTGCTTGGACGAAACGGTGCGGGTAAGACTACTCTTCTTCACATCTTGAATGGTGAATTGTCACAGTCATCAGGAACTATTTTAGTTGATGGAGAAGCTCCCTATGAAAATAGAAATGCTCTGCAAAAGGTTTGCTTTATCAAGGAAGGTCAGAGCTTCAAAAAAGTTGCGAGGGTAGAAGACGTTTGCCTAGTGGCCTCAATCTTCTATCCGAATTGGGATCAGGATTTTGCGGAGGAGCTACTTGAAACGTTTAATTTAAATCTCAAAAAGTCTGTTAAAGAGCTATCTAAAGGAATGGAGTCGGCACTTGGTGTAACGGTTGGTTTAGCAAGTAGAGCACCGATCACGATATTTGACGAACCATATATTGGGATGGATGCCGTAGCTAGACAAAAGTTCTACGATTTACTCCTTGAGGAGTATACCGAGTGCCCACGAACATTTATTCTTTCCACTCATTTAATTGATGAGGTAAGTAAGCTGTTCGAGGAAGTGATTATGATTGATCAAGGCAAGCTATTGCTTCATAAAAATGTTGAGCAACTAAGGGAAGAGGCATTTTATTTAAGTGGAGAGATAAAAGCAGTGGAGAGCATTGGAGCAAATAAGAAAATCATTTCTAAGGAGATCTTTGGTCAATCAAATACATTAGGCGTTTATGGTCGTTTATCGGATGAGGAAAGAAAGAAAGCCATACAGCTTAATGTATCCATTGAACATATGCCATTACAAAAATTAATGATTTACTTAACATCGTTAAAGGAGAAGGAGAAACATAAG
Organism: Bacillus horti; assembly: GCF_030813115.1. Lineage (NCBI taxonomy): Bacteria > Bacillati > Bacillota > Bacilli > Caryophanales > Bacillaceae > Caldalkalibacillus > Caldalkalibacillus horti. The sequence continues at coordinate 2,880 of NZ_JAUSTY010000006.1, forward strand.
GATGCAAAACATTAAGGGAGTCATGACTTTACACTGGATAGATCTAAGAAAATCCTTAGTTATTTTTTGGTCTATTCTCATTCTTTTCACATTAGTAGCATTGCTTTTTACTCTAACAGTAGGAAATAGATCTATCATGATGAGCGGAAATATTGCTGCTTACGTATACCTAGGTATTACAGGTTTTATTAGTATTAGAGAGATTTTTTCTTATGCACTCGGTTTTGGAAGCACAAGGAAAAATTATATGATTGGGACGTTCTATACGTTTACAATCCTTGCTTTCTTTATGACTATCCTTCAATCCATCTACCATCACTTTGGGGAATGGCTTTTCGGATTTTTTGGTGTAGCTCCTTCTGTAGAAGAAAGAAAAAGTATATTTTTATCCATGTATTCATTTGTTGAAGGAGATACTTCGTTTCTTTTAATCTTTCTTCTAGATTTTTTTCTTGCTTTGCTTATTCTTATTGTTGGTCATTTTATAGGAAGCTTGTTATTCCGTTTTGGAAGCTTTATTACGTTAAGTTTAATAGGACTTATTGTAGTTTCTGCTATTACTCCAGGAGTGAATAGTATATGGGTAAATATGTTTGAATACTTATTTTTGTCTAACCCTAACTGGATTGTTCATTTGAATATATTGGTACCTCTTATTAGCTTAATCCTATTGTTAATCAACTGGGGCTTTATGAGAAGCTGCCCGACCCATAAATAATAATCATTAGTAATATACAATTATATCTATGTAAAACGAGATTGAATCTATAAGTCATGATATATAGACTCTCACTAAAAAGTAGGGGTGATTTAAATCAGTTACCCCTGTAATGACTAGTGGGGGTTTTTATTTTGCTTTTAAAAGCTATATTGACAGGGAAGAACCTTTTTGATACATTTTAATTGATAATGATTATCATTATTACATATTGTTGATTTTCACATGTTAACATGAATAGGGGAGAGAACATGGTTAAATTTTTGAAAGAAAGAAAAGCAGTCACTATTTCGTTATGTATAACTTTAATCATGCTACTTTTGGTAGCTTGTGGCTCTAACGAAGAGGAGAATCTTCAAGAAACGAATGCTCCTTCGAATATGGTAACGCCAGGGAATTCTAGTGAAACAGAAGAGTCGGAGGAAGGAGCGAGTGATGAGCCTGGAAAATCTGGATTTCGTAGCTTTGATACGATAAAAGGGGCTGTTGATATTCCTGAGAACCCTTTACGAATCGTAACCGATTACTATGGTGGTGAGTTATTATCTGTAGGAGCTAACGTCATAGGAGTTGAGTCCAGTACGTTTAAAAATCCTTTTTTAAAGGATCTCCTTGTGAATATTGAAGATGTTGGTGTACCGATTAATGTAGAGAAAACCTTAGAGCTTGAGCCTGACTTAATTGTTGTGATGTATGATGATCATTATGAGGAGTTAAGCAAAATTGCACCAACCCTACACATCCCTTATGGGACCACGACAAACATCTATGAAACGGTTGAGTTTTTTGGAGAGCTTGTAGGGAGTCCAGAAATCGCACAGGCGTTTATCGATGATTTTAATCAGGTGGCCGCTGAAGGGAGAGACAAATTGCAAGGTATTATCCCTGAGGATGCTACGTTTGGTCTTTATGAGCTAACGGATATGGGGGATCTATGGATCTTTGGAGATAATGCTGGAAGAGGTGGTCAAGCGGTATACAATGGACTCCAATATTCCATGCCACACCAACATACTGATGGGGAGCAAACACTGCAGCTTTCAATGGAGGTCCTTCCTGAGTATGCCGCAGATTATATGTTTCTGACAGCGTATGATCCTGAAAATAAAGGTGAAGCCTTGGAAGAGCTACAGGCTTCAATGGTGTGGAGCGGGCTGGATGCCATTCAAAATAATACATTGTTCATCAATGATTTTGATACGTTCTATCGTTATGATCCTATAGCAATAAAGGGACAAATCGATCTAATCGTCAACATGCTAATAGCTCGACATGAGGAGAACAAAAACTAAAGAGAGTGTTTTGCAAATCCCCCCCGAAAAAAGGGGGATAAGGAGTACTCTACTAAAATTCCTCTAAAGTACTCCTTGCATAAGATATTCAGAAATTACAATATTTCTATATACCCTTCTGTTCCATGCACGCGAATTCGTTGTCCATCTTTTATCAGTTTGGTAGCATGGTCCACTCCGACAACTGCTGGTAGGCCATATTCACGTGCTATTACTGCTCCATGAGTCATCAGTCCACCAACTTCGGTGACTAGGCCTTTTATGGACACAAATAATGGTGTCCAGCCAGGGTCTGTAAAGGAGGTAACTAATATATCTCCCTCTTCTAGATCGGCTTCTTCCATATTTAAGATAACACGTGCTCGTCCCTCTATCACCCCGGATGAAACAGGTAAGCCTACAATCGCTTCGGCTGGAAGGTTTTCTCGTTTGTACTTACCCGTAATGATTTCACCATCAGAGGTGATAACACGTGGGGGAGTTAGTTTTTCATATAATTTGTACTCGTCTTTACGTTTGCTGATGATCTGGTAATCAACTTTATTTGTGATCACAACTTCGCGAAGTTCTTCAAAAGTGAGATAATATATATCTTCTTTTTCATGAATAACGTTTGCTTGTACTAGTTGTTCGGCTTCTTTCAATAAAGCTTGCTTATAAACGAAGTAGCGATTAATCATGCCATATTTGGGATATTCACGATAACCGATGAAATTCCGGATTAGGTCTATCATTCGTTTTGTTTCTTTGGCTTTTTGTTTTCCATCTGGTAATTTCTTTAATCTATCTAATATCTCTTGTTCTTTTTTCAGAGCTTCCTGTCGCCCTTGTTCAAATTTGCGATTGCCTGAGCCAGGCTCAGATTCTTTTATGTGATTGAGAATCATTGGAACAAGAGTAGTTGGTTTTTCACGCCAACGAGTTTTCGTTATATCGATTTCTCCAGCACATCTCATGCCATACTTGTTGAGATAAGCTATTATGGCGTCTTGGGTTTCCTGTCCACCCTCAAACTTAACCAGTTCATCTAAAAAGTTATCATCCCTTACATGCTGTAAATAATGAATTACTTCTGGATAAGGACGAATCACATCTGCAACATCCAACAGATCCAGACCCATTTCCGAAGTAATATTGTTGGGTACAGATTGAGAAAGCGTGTCTGCTACATTTTTCTCACCTAACCATTTGTTCATTTTTTCATTGATCCATGTAGAAGCATCCATGGCAGCTATAATCACACCCAAGCTTTGTGGATCAAATAAAATCTTTGTTAATTGCTGGATATCTTCTAGAATAAAATCAAATAAATCTGATCGTGATTTCGTTTGAATGTTATGTTTTAACTCTTCTATTGATGTTTGACTACTCTTGATCAAATCAGAAATGATTGTCGGATCGTGGTCGATTTGTGCTTGAAAACCTGAAGAAGGCATACCGTTGCTGCTTTTTTGGGAACTTTATCATTTGGTAACACTTTTATAAAATCCCCACGCTCTATAATGGTCATCAGAGCGTCTTTTATGAGAGGATCGGATTCACCCATGGTATTTAATATAATATCTCTTTCGGATGAAGACAATTGATTTGTTACATCAACAAACAACCTTCCTCCAGCTTTATGCATTGGTGCAGGAGTCGTAAGCAGGAAAAAAGACAATCCCAATGGTTTCATGGGCTCGGTCATCATTTGTTGATGACTGACAGAGACATAGACGTGATTTTCTTGATCATTTGCTTCAGGGATAGGGTATAAAGTAGTGATAGGCCGACTCTGGACAATATAAAATGTATCATCAGCCAAACACCATTCAATATCTTGTGGGCTACCAAAATAAGCTTCGATCTGCCTTCCTATGCGTGCTAGTTGTAAGATTTGTTGTTCGGTAAGTGTTTGAGACTTTTGTTGAGTAGGATCAATCCGCACGGTCTCAGTTCCGCCTTCTTTTCGTCCAAAGATAGCCAATTTCTTGGTTGCTATCCTCTTATCGACAATTTTATCTTTCAGTACTGTATAACAATCGGCAGAGACCAAGCCTGATACCAGTGCTTCTCCAAGTCCAAAACTAGCATCGATTGATAGCAACTTTCGGTTAGAAGTAATCGGATCAGCTGTAAATAAGATCCCTGATACCTGTGGGAAAACCATCTTTTGAACGATTACGGATAAAAAAACTTGGATGTGGTCAAATCCATTTTGCTTTCGGTAGATTACCGCACGGTCGGTAAATAGTGAAGCCCAACATTTTCTGATATGCTGCAAGATGTCCTCTTTTCCGATGACGTTTAAATAGGTGTCATGTTGACCAGCAAAAGAGGCATGTGGTAAATCTTCCGCAGTTGCACTAGAACGAATGGCATAAGCACATTCTTCGCCATACTGGGAGAGATAATGAGTAACTGCTTTCACAATATCGGAAGGAATTTCTACTTCCATAATGATGTTTCGAATCTTTCTGCTGATATCACCAATTTGATCTCGATCCTCTACTTTTAGCAGTGTTAGTTGATCCAGCAATGTTTGCAACATTTCGTTCTGTTTCATGACTTTTTGATATCCCACTGTTGTAACACAAAATCCTTCTGGTACTTGTATTCCTTCAATTTTTGATAGTTCTCCTATATTCAACCCTTTTCCGCCAACGAGCAAAAGCTGAGTGTTTTCCATTTCATGAAACCCTAGCACCAAAGAACTCATTCTACATCTCTCCTCACCAGTAATGTCTATCAATTTTAGCAGCAGCCAATAGGAATAAACAGTCTATATTTACTATTTTTGATGTGCTATAATTTAATTAGGAAGAGGCTATACTCTACTGTTAGTAAGTTGTATCATTTGGCCAAAGAATTGTTACTGTTTCGTATTTCATCGTTAATCCTAAAGTTTTATTGTGAGAATAAAACCCCTACATCATACTAAGTCAATCAGTATGTTGTAGGGGCTTTTATTTCGTAACTTTTCGCTAGATCATTTGAGAAGAAGTAAAAGGAAGAGCTTTTGTCTCTGTAGGATCAAAGTACACAAACAGGTAGGTAGGCTTTCTTAGTACAACTCCTGTATCAAAATAGGTGTCGAGATCAAAGACGACTCGATCCAGCATCACATGCTTATGCAGCTCCTGCTCACGTAAACCTAATTGAGCAAATGATTCTGAGATAAGGGTAGGGGATTCACTTACAGCGTGCAGAAGCTTAGCTCTCTCACTCTTGTCTAAGCTACTATTCCACCAAACTTTTCTAGGCTTATACTTATGGTGAATAAAGAAATCATATTTCATCAATGATTCAATAATCTCTATATCTTGAACGGACTGCTCCACTAAAAACTGATGCAGTCTTTGGAATAAGTCTTCCAGTTGGTGCCCGATTTTTGACCAGCCTTGTTCCTCCCAATACGTTCCAAATTGCTGAAAGAAATCAAAAGGGGTTGGAAAAGTATATGAAGTCAGATACTTGATCGTTTGATCCATTCGATGAGCGTTCCAATATTTCTCTAGAATATCTTCTACCTGCTTAATTCGTACCATGTCGGAAAAAGAAAGAACGTTATTAGATAAAATTTCGTACGGTGCATGATCCATAAATACATAATCATGCTTTTCAGCCTGCAAGCGTACACCAGTTCCTCGTAGCATTTTTAAAAAGCCTAATTGTAGCTCCTCTGGCTCTAGATCATAGACATCGTTAAACGTCTTTTTAAAGGAATCATAGTCTTCCTCTGGTAATCCAGCAATGAGATCAAGATGCTGAGTAATTTTTTTTCCTTCGCGAACAAGCGTCACGGTTCTGGAAAGCTTAGAGAAGTTCTGCTTTCTCTTAACCAGTTCGTTTGTAAAGTCATTCGTGGATTGAACACCAATTTCAAAGCGGAAAATCCCTTCAGGTGCATGTTCATTCAGAAATTCAATGACCTCAGGTCGCATAATATCTGCCGTAATTTCAAATTGAAACACACAGCCCTGATGATGATCAATGAGGAACTGAAACATTTCTAACGCATAGTCCCGTTTGATATTGAATGTGCGATCGACAAATTTAATGAGCTTTGCACCATTAGCTATTAGAAAAAGGATTTCCTTTTTCATTTGCTCGATATCAAAGTAGCGAACTCCAACCTCTATGGAAGAGAGACAGAACTGACAGCTAAAGGGACAGCCACGGCTTGTCTCAATATAAACAATCCTTTTGGATAAATCTTCTAAATCCTCATTAAAACGAAAAGGAGAAGGGAGGGTTGTTAGGTCAAGCTTTGGTCTTGGGGGATTAACAATCGTTTCACCTGTACGAGAACGATACGCTAATCCAAATACAAGATGATATTTTTGCTCACCCTGAAGCTCGGCTAGTAGGTGCTTAAACGTTTCCTCACCCTCCCCAACGACGATAAAATCAATATCATTGGTGCGTTCCATCCAATAGGACACATCATAAGAAACCTCAGGACCTCCTAAGATGATCTTAACCTGAGGTAAAACTTTTTTTAGCATACTGATAATCGGTAGCGTTTGTTCAATATTCCATATATAACAGCTGAATCCAATCACATCTGGTTTTAAAGAATATAGATCTGAAACAATGTTCATAACTGGATCTTTAATGGTGTATTCCTTCATTTGTATAGGAAATTCTGGCTCTGCATAGCTTTTCAGATAACGAAGAGCAAGACAGGTATGAATATATTTTGCGTTTAGCGTACTTACAACAACGTTCATGGCTTGTTTCCCTCAATTCTAAAATGGCTTATGGAGAAAATTATAAGCATAATAGAACGTTCTTGCAAACAAGTGATCTTTTTCTATTAGGATATTCAAGCTTCTTCCACTAGCGTAGTCTTCTAGTTGGCTTTAGTTTTTCCCCGTACTGATCCAAACGACTTAGGAAGTCTCCCATTTTCCTTTCAACACCTAGTGCGCGTTTGTATTGCTTAAGTAGCTTTCTTTTTTGATGAGCTGTTTTTGGCCATTTTTTAAAAAGAAGCTCTATTGTTCGAGGAAATCTAAGCCAAACCTTAGCCAATTCAAGATCTATTGGCTTTAATTTTACAACGGAATGGTAACCATTCAAAATAGCTTCAGCAATAGCGAAGTTCCAGCCGTAGTCCTTACAACTATTATAGATGACTCGATACAGATCGTATGCTGGTAGATCTAAACGTAACGTTTCAAAATCAATTAAGTAAACCTGAGAGGAAGTAAATATAAAGTTAGATGGACCGCCATCTCCATGACAAACCTGCGTGTATGGTTTTCTGCATTCTTCTTGATATGGACTAGAGGCAAGCAAAGCAGAAGACTGTGTGGCATACTGTAATATTTCAGCTTGATTTTTGTTAAAAAAGTGAGCAAGGCCACTTTTCTTTTCATGCTGGATAGCTGATTTGATTTTCTGAGCAAGCAGCTGTTTTTTACCTTCTAGCTCTCCCGTCCACGTTTGTAGCTTGTTTACGGATTTTTCAGCTTCAGGTTTTATAGATTTACCCGCCAAATGAAAGTGAGCAAGAGTTTCACCACACCGCTTCATATCTTCCAATGATAGTGGATTTGGCCAGCGTCCTTTTATCCACGGCATTAACGCATAAGGTGGACTTTTTGGATCTAATCTGACAAATAGCTTTTTCCCATAGGATTTTTGAGCATTACGCCAAGCTAGATTTCCAAACCCTTCCTGTCTGATTTGTTGCAGAACAGAATCGATCCAACGCAGTCTTTTTATTGGATATGAGATTTTCTTTAAGCAAAGTCTCTGCCCGTTTTTTAGTTCAACCTGATGGACACCTTTGTACGTGGAGGTTGATCTTTTAACTTTTATTCCAAATTCTTTAGCTAAAAGCTTTACTTTCTTTTTCTCCTTCATCCTACTTCAGCTCCTTCAAGACAGTTTATGATCTGCCTGTTGAAGGGTTCTTCTTCCTTAAAATTTTGGTCCATACATTTCTCGTTAAAGTAGGTATTTACTAAGTTCAAAAAGGGTTTGTCTTACATAAGTTAACTACATACTTATGTTTCAAGGGGGTAGCTTTATGAAAGTGAATAAGACAGTATGGGTCATGTCGAATGAATATGCCCCACAAATCATTGGAGGCTTAGGAACGGTAACGACACAGCTAACAAGAGCATTAGATAAAGAGAAAGTAAAAATCGTTGTATTAACATCTGGTCAATCATTTGATCAATTGCTTGAGCAGGATCAAAGTACTCCACTGTATAGATTTCCTTATACTCAGGCGTACTATAATAGTAAAAAACGTTTTTTTAAAGTCGATCCTGTTGTAAAATATATGGAACAGTCTGGAGTGAACCTACCTACTTTGATTCATATCCACAGTATGGAGTTTGTCGAGATCGCTTTGTATTATAAAAGAAAGTACAACTGTCCAATTGTGTATAGCTGTCACTCTTTAATTGATAGAGACACAAAAAGATACTCTCTTGTTTTACAGAAAAAAATGCTTAGACAAGCCAGTTGCATTGTAGTTCCTAGTATTTGGCAAAAGAATGATCTTGGAAGGAGATATCCCTTCGCAAAAAAGAGAACAAAGGTTGTTAGACACGGTGTAAATCTAGTACAGGCTTCATCAACCGCATCTCATTCAAAGCTACTTTTTGTTGGACGAGTGGTTCCAAATAAAGGTGTAGAGGAGTTAATTAGAGCGATTAGTATTTTGAAGAAAAGAAACAGGAATGTACAATTAGATATTATTGGAAAGGGTTCTGTAAATTACATGAAACGCTTGCATCAAATAGCTCGCCGTTATAAGGTTTCTGCTAACGTAAATACACGGGGTTTTTACCCTCCTGATCAGATTCAGACACTCATTACTCAATATGGGGCCATGGTTATGCCAAGCAAAACAGAATCCTTTGGATTAGTTGCTCTAGAAGCGATGGCAAGTCAGGTACCGTTAGTATCTACTCGTTCTGGAGGCTTAAAGGACTTTGTGAGATCAACAAGAGCTCAGATTATTCCAAACGTTAACAGCAAGTCTATCGCAAAAGCCATTCAAAACATGTGGAGTAAACCGAATCTCACGGCCAAACGAGTTAAGCATGCATACAACTATGCTCAGAGGAATAGCTGGTCACAAATAGCGAAAAGCTATATGGAGATTTTCAACCGCTTACAATAACAGGTTGGAGGTAGCTTTTCTTCGGTCATAGGGAGTAAAAACAGATAAAGTGAGGTGAAGTATGGGGTATGGGTTATGTTGAAGCTTTAAGAAAGCTTGTTGGGCACAGGCCATTAATTTTTGTTGGTGCCGTCGTTATTATAGTGGACGAGCAAGGTAGACTGTTGCTCCAGCAGAGGAGAGTTCCCTACGGTAAATGGGGCCTCCCTGGTGGTTTAATGGAGCTAGGTGAATCAACAGAGGAAACGGCTCGTCGTGAAGTGTTTGAAGAAACCAATCTAAAGGTAGGAAAGCTTCATTTAATCAACGTCTATTCTGGTGCAAATCAGTTTATTAAAGCGGAAAACGGGGATGAGTTTTACGTTGTTACGATAGCGTACTATACGAATGAGGTTCATGGTGAGCTTATTGCGGATAAGGAGGAAGCTATTCAATTTAGATATGTTACGCCAGAAGAAATTCCTGATGATATGGTGAAAAGTCATAGACGGATGCTTAATGATTTCTTTAAAATGAAAAACACATAGGGAGTAAGCTTTCAATGTGTAAATGTCGAAAATTGGAGTAAAATCACTTAATCCATGTACCTCCCTGTTTTTAGTCTGCAATCTTCTGTATAATAAAAGCAGCGGGACTTCACCACACGAAGATGACCTACATATAGTAGTAATCATCAAGGGTAAAGGTGGGATTGGAAGTGGCTGTTAAAGAGATTGTTTTGCTAGGAGAGCCTATTTTGAGAAGGGTGTGTCAGCCAATCTCAGAGTTTGGAGGTAACGAGCTTCAGCTACTAAATGATTTGACTGATACTCTGTATGCTGAACCAGGTCGGGCAGGACTTGCTGCTCCTCAAATTGGAATAGCAATACGTATGGCTGTCTTAGATTGTGATGGTGAGCTTATCGAGCTCATTAATCCTGTTTTATTATCTTCTTCAGGTGAGCAGGTTGGCTATGAAGCATGCTTATCTATTCCTGAAGTGTTTGGTCAGGTAACAAGAGCTCACTCAGTAAAGGTTCAAACTTTAACACGAACAGGGAAAGAAGTGGTTATTGAGAGGCAGGGCTTTACAGCCGTTTGTATTCTGCATGAGTTAGATCATTTAGATGGAAAACTGTTTTTGGATCATGTTGAACAGGGTTATTTGTTTCATGAGTTGACTGGTGAAGAGTTAGATGTACAAGAGTGGATTAGGCGTTCTAAGTAAAAAGCTTTATACATCTGTTAGATATTTTGCAAGAATGGGTATACCATTAATAGGGCGTAGGATAGACAATAATATTGGTATTGATTTAGAAAATGGATAGTAAGAAGACGGATGCATAAAGCTCTATATAAAAATAAAGGGGAGTTTAGCATGTCAAATAGGAAACTAATTTTAGTTAAACATGCCTTGCCAATTATTGATGAAGAGAAAGCGTCTGGGGAATGGCATTTATCTGATGAAGGAAAAGAGAAATGCAGGGATTTAGCTAAGCTTTTAAAGGATGTACATACTCATTCTATTTATTCGAGCTATGTGCCTAAAGCGAAGGAAACGGCAGAAGGTATAGCGGAGGTTTTGGGCTGTAATGTTGTAGCTCATGAGAATTTGCATGAGCATTCAAGAAATGAAGTGAATTTTATGCCTCGTGGCGTTTTCATAGATACAATGATGAAATTCTTTCAGTATCCTCATGCCTTAATTTTCGGAGAGGAAACGGCAAATGAAGCGAAAAATCGCTTTACTCAAGCTGTGAAAGAAATTGTTTATCAGACACCACAGGAGGATGACATTGTGATTGTGGCTCATGGAACGGTGAACACGTTGTTTGTATCTGAGTTTAATGAGATTAATCAATTTGAGTTTTGGAATACGCTGGATTTACCGTCTTATGTCGTTTTAGATGCAAATAGCTTTAAATTGGTTGAGCTTGTTGAACAAGTTGGCTAAGGGCTATAAATAAATATATTCTACTCATACTATGATTGTAGAAAGGAGAATGTAAGATGGCTCAATTAAATCAAGAAGAAATTAAACAATTGCTTAAAGACGCAAAAAGAATTGCTGTGGTTGGACTATCAGACAAGCCTCATCGTACAAGCTATAAAATTGCTGAGTATTTACAGCAGCAGGGATATACGATTGTTCCTGTAAATCCTACGGTAGCAGAGGTCCTTGGTGAAAAAGCGTATCCATCCATCCTTGATATCGAAGGAGATATTGACATTGTAAACGTGTTTCGTAGAAGCGAGGAAACGGTAGAGCCAGCAAAGCAAGCAGCTGAAAAAGGAGCTAAAGCTCTTTGGCTACAGTTAGGAATTGAAAACGAAGAAGCTTATCAAATCGCCTCAGAGGCAGGCTTACAGGTTGTTATGAATCGTTGTATTCTTGTAGAGCATCAGAAAGGCTAAGAGTTCAATCTTAGCCTGCTAGAAGAGGGCTTACTCAAGCTTTATTGAGTAAGCCCTCTTAAACTGATTGAAGCTATTATTAGAGGCAAGCTGTTGTATATAAAGGGAGGTAGAGATAAATGAATCATTCTGAGGACAAGCAATCAAAACTACCGACGACTACTGAGAAGAGAAAAAATGAACATATTGAGGTATGTCTACAAGAGGATGTTCAAGGTGTTGGGATTACCAATGGCTTTGAACGCTACCGTTTTATACATAATGCCTTACCAGAAATCGATTTTGAGGATATTCAGACAGCAACGACATTTTTATCTAAGACAATGCCTGTACCCTTTTTAATAAGTTCCATGACAGGAGGAACTCAGCTTGCTTGGGAGATTAATCAGCGAATAGCACAGGCTGCAGAAGAGCGTGGCTGGGCCATGGGGCTTGGGTCGATGAGAGCTGCACTTGAAAATCCTGAAGCTGAGTTTTCATTTAAAATTAGAAAGTACGCACCTTCAATCCCTGTATTTGCTAATATTGGTGCAGTTCAGTTCAACTACGGCTATGGTGTAGAGCAGTGTTTGCGAGCTGTTGACATGATAGAAGCGGATACCTTAGTTCTTCACCTTAACAGTATGCAAGAGGTTTTTCAGCCTGAGGGGGATAAAAATTTCAAACAGCTGTTAAATAAGATGGAAAAGGTTATACACTCTTTACCGATACCAGTAGGGGTGAAGGAGGTAGGCTGGGGAATATCAGCCGATTCCGCTAAGCGCTTGAAGGAAATAGGAGTACAATATATTGACGTAGCTGGAGCAGGAGGAACGTCATGGAGTCAGGTAGAAAAGTATAGAACCAAGGATGCTCTATACAGAGAAATGGCGGAGACGTTTGCAGGCTGGGGAAATCCGACAGCTGAATGTGTGAAGGAAATTAAACAGCAACAAGCCGAGTTGCTTTGTATTGCAAGTGGCGGAATCAATAATGGGCTGGAAGCGGCGAAAGCAATTGCGTTAGGGGCTCATATGGTTGGTTATGGTCGATCCTTGCTACAGTCCTCAGTTGATTCAGTTGAGCAGCTCGCTGAAAGGCTTACAAAGATTGAACTAGAGTTAAAAATAGCCATGTTCGGAGTCGGTGCAGCAGATCTATCAGAGCTGAAGGGTACTAAGCATTTGAAGTCAATTTAACGTTTTTGTTAGATAGATAAAGTGCCATTAAAAGGACACATACCCTATAGATCTTAATAATAAAAGGGGGAAGAAGCATGATATCCTATAAAAAAGGGCTCCTACTATTAATTCTGCTAACTCTTGTTCTCTCAGGCTGTAGCTTGCTTCAAAGTGATCATAGTCAGGACTCGAACATCCCCTCTCAGGAGGAGCTGAACCAAGCTAATGGTGATGAAGAAAAAAAAGGGAATATCGTTGAAGAAGAACCAATTGATTTCGAGCCCATAGTTTCAAAAGTGACCTTACAGGCTGTAGGAGATATGCTCATTAGTGATTCCATTATCAGTGATGCGCAGCAGTCGGATGGTACTTACGACTTTACAGGAATGGTGGCTAGAATTAAGCCGTATCTTCAAACGGCAGATTTAGCGATCGTTAATCAGGAAACGATAATAGGTGGGGTAGATTTAGGGTTATCAGGATATCCGATGTTCAACAGTCCTGTTGAGGTAGCTGATATGTTAGTCGATACAGGCTTTCATGTAGCTACTTTAGCTAACAATCATACATTGGATCGTGGTGAAGAGGGGATTTTAAATGCCTTAGCTTATTATCAGACTTTAGACATTCTAACGACTGGTGCGTACGTATCAGAGGAGGATCGTAATCAAACTCCCCTCATTGAAATCAATGATATTCAATTTGCTGTTTTAAATTATTCCTATGGTACAAACGGCATTCCTGTACCAGAAAACAAAGAATACCTCGTCAACTTGATTGATAAAGAGCTGATTGAAAGGGATGTCAAACAAGCGATTGAACTGGCAGACGTGACGATTGTAGCGATGCACTGGGGCAATGAGTATGAAATTATGCCTAACGAGGAGCAGATCGAGCTTGCTCAATTTATGTCCGATTTAGGAGTAGATATTATTCTAGGCACACATCCCCATGTTTTACAGCCACCAGATTGGCTTACTGGTGAATCAGGGAACCAGACTTTTGTGGCGTACTCATTAGGAAATTTTCTGTCATCACAGGATCGCTTAAATCGTTTGATCGGTGGCGTAGTAGGCGTAGATGTGACCAAAACGATCCATGAGGATAGGACAGAAATTGAGCTTGCAGCTCCTAGCTTTCTTGTTACCTATAACTATTATTCAAACTGGAGAAACTTTGAATTGTTTCCTATGGATGAAGTTACAGAGGATCGCTTAGCAGGAGTGAATGAGGAGTATGAGCAAATCCAGCAGCATTTGAGAACGTTTATTCCAGACCTGACCATCGTCCAATCTAAAGATTTTTAAGCCAATAAAGATCAAAGAAATTAATTTATTAGTGGTTAAACAAGGAGGGTTTGTCATGGAAATCAAAGTTACACAGCCAGCACTTCATTGGTTCCAAAGAGAGATGGATGTTAAGGAAAAGGATGCTGTTCGTTTTTTTGCTAGATATGGTGGATGCTCCACCGTTCAAAGTGGATTTTCAATAGGAGTTAACAAGGAAAGTCCCAAAGAAATCGGGGCACAGGATACGGTAGGAGATGTCCTGTTTTTTATTGAGAAGAATGATTTATGGTACTTTGATGGGAAGAATTTGACCGTTAAATATAATCAAAAGCTAGATGAGATTGAATATGTTTATGAGGAACAATCTTAACCTATTTTCATTAAAGATATTGTATCATTGGCAAAAAAGTTGTTGACAGAATATAGCATTCAATAATAAACTATAAAAGTCAAAATAAGAACATTGTGTGACAAACAAATTCTATACTTAAAATAACTGAAGGGAGGGCTTGTCATGTTGAATATGAATCAAACAGTAACTTATGGCACTTTAACTATATTTAATCTGCTGGCCCGCCCTTTTGATCTGCTATGTACCGGAGCTTAATAACACGATTAGTTTCAGTGTGAGAAAGAGCTTCGAACGTAATCTTAGCCTTTGAGCTGAGAATACTTTATGCATATTCATTCCGATAGATCGTTTAGATCTGGCGTTGGTCATGGAAGAGTGACTGATTCCAGATCTTTTTAATTTTGGAAAAGGCACTCGTATGCCTTTTCTATTTCTTTTGAAAAATGACTTGTTGAAAACCCCAAAGAGCACCAGCCTGGTACTCATTTGATGATTTTATAGATAGCATTGAAAGTTAGGAGTTGGAAGGTATGATTTGGCGAAGGTTGTTCTAGATAAGCAAGGGATTACATGAAGCGCCATGTCTTCATGTTGTAGATTTGAGTTGGAAGGAAGTGTACTTGTGTTTTCAATATTTAAGAAATTAGGCTGGTTTTTTAAACAGCATAAAAAGCGATATATAACGGCTATTTCATTACTTATATTTGTATCTGTTCTCGATATTATACCTCCAAAATTAATCGGAGATGCGATTGATTACATTATTTCTGGCAATATGACCTCAGAGAGACTAACAGAGCTACTGTTATTTTATGGCGGATTATTGATTACCAGCTATGTTGTCACATACGTTTGGATGTATCAGCTATTTGGTGGTGCTTTTCTAGTAGAGCGGATCATGCGTTCAAGGTTAATGAGACATTTAATTAATATGACTCCTACCTTTTATGAGAAAAATCGTACGGGAGACCTTATGGCTAGAGCTACCAATGATCTTAAAGCTATCTCCATGACGGCCGGCTTTGGAATACTAACTTTAATTGATTCTACAGTTTTTATGGCTGCCATTATTGTAACAATGGTTGTATTGATCAATTGGAAGCTTACTTTAGCAGCGCTAATTCCCTTACCCATTATGGCGTTTCTGATCAACAAATACGGGAAGAAAATTCATGATCGCTTTATGAAGGCACAATCTGCATTTGGTGACATGAATGACAATGTATTAGAATCGATTGCGGGTGTCCGAGTTAATCGTGCTTTTGTACAAGAGAAAGCTGACGTAGAACGCTTTAAAAATATGACTAATGATGTGTACAACAAAAATATTGAGGTAGCCAAGATTGATTCCTTGTTTGAGCCGAGTATTAAGGTGCTAGTAGGATTCAGCTATATTATTGGCTTAGGCTATGGAGCATATCTTATTTTTCAAAATGAAATAACCATTGGAGAGCTAGTTTCCTTTAATGTCTATTTAGGAATGCTCGTTTGGCCAATGTTTGCTATAGGTGAATTAATTAATGTGATGCAAAGAGGAAATGCTTCCCTTGAGCGTGTGCAAGAGACATTAGCTTATGAGCAGGATGTACAGGATCATCCTGAGCCAAAGTATGTATCTGTACCTCAGACAATCGAGTTTAAGAATGTTAGCTTTCGTTATCCATCAGCTCATGAGGATCAGCTTAAGGAGATTTCTTTTACTCTAGATAGAGGTCAAACCTTAGGGGTAGTGGGTAAAACTGGGAGTGGTAAGACAACTTTATTAAAGCAATTTATAAGGGAGTATCCATTAGATCGAGGAGAAATTGTAATTTCTAATGCTTCTTTAGATAGAATTCCTATTGATCGAGTTCTAAGCTGGGTGGGCTATGTTCCGCAGGAGCAGATTTTATTCTCCAAAACAGTCCAAGAAAATATTGTATTTGGAAAGGACGAAGCAACGGAGCAGGACGTTCAGCGTGCTTTAGTGCAGGCCTCCTTTGAGCAGGATATTCAGCTGCTACCTGAAGGATTAAACACTCTTGTGGGAGAAAAAGGTGTAGCCCTGTCGGGTGGACAGAAGCAACGTGTCTCTATTGCACGTGCCTTACTGGTTAATCCTGAAATTCTTATCTTAGATGATGCCATGTCAGCTGTTGATGGAAAAACGGAAGCAAAGATTATGTCTCATTTGCGACAGGAACGAGAAGGGAAAACAACTCTCATTTCTACACATCGTCTTACAACGGTGAAGCATGCCGATTGGATTATCGTTTTAGATGATGGCAAAATAGTGGAAGAAGGAACACATGATCAGTTGATGCATCTTGAGGGATGGTATAAAACTCAATATGAAAAACAACAGGCTGAAAGCAGCAAGGAGGTGATGTAGCATGTCAAATCAAGCAAAGGATTCAGTACAATATGAAGTAGTGAGTGAGGAGAGTAGAAAGAAAACAACTAGACTCCTTTTTCAATACGCCTTACGCTATAAAAAGACAATTGCTATCGCTTTGATTCTCTTAACGGTTGCTGTTGTAGCAGAGCTAGCTGGTCCTTTTTTAGCCAAAAGGTTAATTGACAATCATATTGTAGGTGTTGATTCCTATCCTTGGCATATCACGACAGAACAAGGGACTGATACTGTTGAATATGGCGGAAGCTTGTACAAACGGAGCGATCGAATGTCCGCTGGAGAAGCTTCATTAGGAGAAGCACGTATCCTACAGGTTGGAAAGACATTCTACTTTCTCGAAGGCTCCATTGACTTTGATGGAGAACGCAGGATAGCTGGTAACAAAATGATTATCAGAAACGGAGAGCAAGAGGTGTCATATGATGTGACTCCTTTAAGCTTAAGTGAGCTTACTTCTTTTTATCAGCCGGAGATAAAATATATTGTTCAGTTACTAGCGATTTATTTGGGATTGCTCATATTTGCTTCATTTTTTCAGTATGGAAAATCTTATTTGCTTCAGGTAGCTGCAAATCGAATCATTCAGAATATCCGATTAGATGTGTTTCAGCACATTCAAAAAGTACCGATCCAATACTTTGATAATCTGCCAGCAGGTAAGGTAGTATCTAGAATAACAAATGACACGGAAGCGATAAGAGAGCTTTATATGAAGGTTCTTGCTGTATTGTTTACAAGTGTTATCTATATGACGGGAGTATTTGTTGCCTTATTTCTTTTAGATCCTACTCTAGCATCTATTACCTTACTTGTTGTACCTTTTCTTATCGTATGGTTCATTCTATACCGTAAGTTTGCGTCAAGATACAATCATATCATTCGCTCACGCCTAAGTGATATAAATGGTAAAATCAATGAATCTATTCAAGGAATGCGAATTATACAGGTATTTAGACGTAAGAAAGCGACAAATGATGAATTTACAGCTATGAATGACGAGCATTTTAAATATCAAAATAAACTCCTTAGCTTAAACGCATTAACGTCTCATAACCTAGTTCATACGTTACGGAATATCGCCTTTGTCGTCATGATTTGGTATTTTGGTGGAGCATCATTAGGAGTTGGAGCGGTCATTTCTGTTGGATTGCTGTACGCTTTTGTTGATTACCTCAACCGATTATTTAATCCAGTAACTGACGTAGTCAATCAGCTAGCTGTACTACAGCAGGCACAGGTAGCTGCTGAACGTGTATTTGAGCTTCTTGATGAGCCAGGTGAGGAGGTAGCAGAGGGTGAGATTGAACGCTACCAAGGAGATGTTAGCTTTAAAAACGTGTGGTTTGCTTATAAGGAAGATGAATACGTATTAAAGAATATCTCATTTGAAGCAAAGCAAGGGGAAACGATAGCCTTAGTTGGACACACTGGGTCTGGAAAAAGCTCGATTATGAATCTTCTATTTCGCTTTTATGATCCAAACAAGGGAAGCATTGTGATTCATAATCAAGATATTAAGAATATGCCTAAGCAACACCTGCGCAGTCACATGGGCATCGTTCTACAGGACCCGTTTTTATTTACAGGTTCCATTGCTTCAAACGTAAGCTTACATGATCCGAGGATTTCAAGAGAGCAGGTTATGAAGGCTTTGAAGGAGGTTGGAGCTGATTCTTTTATTGAATCTCTCCCACAAGGCTATGATGAGCCCGTTATTGAAAAAGGAAGTACACTTTCGGCAGGGCAACGCCAATTAATTTCCTTTGCACGCGCCTTGGCCTTCAATCCAGCTATTCTGATCCTTGATGAAGCAACAGCGAACATCGATTCAGAGACAGAAGCATTGATCCAGGATGCCTTAGAGGTATTGAAAAAGGGAAGAACAACGTTTATCATTGCCCACCGTCTATCCACGATTGTGAACGCTGATCAGATTATTGTTCTTGAACGCGGGGAGATTCTGGAGCGTGGAACACATCTTGATCTACTGAAGCTTCGTGGTAAGTATTATCAAATGTATCAAATGCAGCTTGGGCAGACTGGGAAGGAATTAGAGCTGACAGAGCAGGTATCTATGTAAGGCTTTGACGGTTAAGTTCCTTAGAATATGCTGGGCAGTTAAATTAGCTCTCAAAAGTGTGTGTCTCACTTTTGAGAGCTTTTTATTTAGCTTGAAAATATATTGTAGCTTGAAATGCCTTAGTTGCTATAAATCCCTTTTTACTTTTGGTCACTAATCTAATTATTTGTTACTTATACTTCGACGACAGCATGTATTTAAACGAAAGCTTATCTTGAACAGGAATCCAGGCACCTACACCTTTTTGTGTTACATTTTTAATAATGATTTTCTTTTGAGAGCCTTTAACATCTAAGTAAACTTCTCCGTATGTGACAATTCCTCTTTCACTTGCAGCAGGTACAAAGGCATGCAAATATCCAAGCTTGCCCACTGGAACCTTCATCAGCACTTCATGTTTTGTTCCCTTTCCTATTTTGCTCTTAAAGGCTAGATTTAAGCCTGTGTTTTTCTTTGCCGCAGCAATCATTAGTTTCCTTACATCTTCCTCAGCATGTACCTCAGTTGTAAGCCCACCGAGCACGGTGTACTCCTCATTTTGCAGATAGGTTAGATCAACCTTATCACGCCCATGTAAATTATCGAGCTTATTCAGATTGGCCTCCTTGTACTCCCAATTCACTGATGTTTCTTTTGATTGATAATCTAAGGCCCAATTACCTAAATAGATATTAGCATGAAAGCCTACAGATAGCTTTGTAGTCTTAATGTTGCTTTCATTGAGCAGGCGAATCAGATTAGGGTTGGCAATGTCATACTCACAGGTTTTAAGTAGCTCAGTTGTAGAAGAGCTAGGCTCGACATATTCGGGATCAATGTCGGAGTTGGGGTACGTATTTACTCTTGAAATATCCTTTACGGATTCAGGAATTTTAATTTTATTTGTCGCCCCAAGAATGGGTTGAGTAGGAGAAAATAGACAGCATAAAAGAACGGTACAGATTAATACAAGTACTTTTTTCTTCATAAATGTAGCTCCTTTTTGTCATTGTAAATGATTCTGAGTCTTAGAATGATCGGCTTTTTAAAAGTTCTTGTACACATTTTTCCACAACAATCGGAAGGTTATGTAAAAATAAGTTGTTAATTAATTCAAGTTCTAGGACGTGTCGTTTATTCCATAGGCTAGAAGAGAGGAGGTGAGAAGAAAAATGGCATACTACACAACTGTGTTTCACATCTTAGGGTTTAAAATCCTAAAAAGAAAGAGTGGCCATTATTTTTACAAGCTGGGGAACGGGAAAATAAGAAAGCTAAGAAGCTAAGCGATGAAAATCGTCAAATACTGGACTTGGAGGTCACATGCAAATAGAAGAAAAAGTCAGCTGGTTCAATCGATCAGTCTCTTATGTAAAATGGATAGGCTCGTCTTTAGAACGATTAAGCATAAGGTAATGATGGTGAGGCACATCATTACCTTATTTTTTAGGACATACATGGAGGAGAGTGTGACTAGATGAATGCTCAAGATGGATTAAGCTATTATCGAGAGGTTTCTCCAGAGCTGATAAGCTCGATTGATCCTTACGTCTATCAAGCCCTACAAAGCTTAAAAGGTAAAAAGGTAGTGGTTGAAACGGTCCGTGGGAGTGTCCGCGGGAATGTTCAGGATGTGAAGCCAGATCATGTTGTCGTTCAGGCACATGGTTCTTCTTTTTATATTCGTACGGCTCAGATTGTATGGGTTATGCCAACCTGAGTAATGGATTGATGGAAAAGGAGGAGAATGAAAATGTTCAAACGAATCAACAAGCTACTTATTCCACTGCCAGAGCCAGAATATCCGGACGCAAATGCGGCAGCTGCTGTTCAAGAGCTGCTTGGTGGAAAATATGGTGAGATGTCTACCTTAAACAATTATTTATTTCAATCTTTTAATTTTCGTGAAAAGAAAAAGCTGAAGCCCTTTTACGACTTAGTAGCAAGTATTACGGCTGAAGAGGTGGGGCATGTTGAGCTTGTCTCAAATACAATTAATTTGATGATTAAAGGAACTACTTTTCCAGGTGATCCAGACATTACTCCTATGCAAAACGCCAAAGACAAACGCAATTCTCATCACTTCACCTTTTCAGCGCAAACTTCCCTACCTGTCGATTCTATGGGTCGACCTTGGACTGGAGAGAATGTATTTACGAGTGGAAACCTTGTGCTTGATCTCTTGCATAACTTCTTTCTTGAATGTGGGGCTAGAACACATAAAATGAGGGTTTATGAGATGACAAATCATCCAGTAGCTAGAGAAATGATTGGCTATTTGTTAGTACGAGGGGGAGTCCATATTCTTGCCTATGCGAAGGCATTAGAAATAGCTACGGGTGTAGATGTTACTAAAATGCTTCCTATCCCTAACCTAAGTAATAAAGCATTTGAGCATGCTCGGAAATTTGAGGAGCAAGGCGTTCATCGAAAGCTATATACGTTTAGTGATCAGGATTATAAAGATATAGTTTTAATTTGGAAAGGTCAACACCCTGAGGATGGGCAATCTTTAGAAGTTATCCAAGGAACACCACAGGGAGCTCCAATTCCTGATTTAGAAGAAATTCCAGAGGAGTTTGCCCCGGGGATTTCTAAGGATGATTTTATGGAAATTGCTAAGAGATTGCAGCGTTCGGCGGGGATATAAATAGATACTGATATTTAGACCTTTTAGTTATGTAGAATTGCATAGCAACATGATGACCAAGCCGACACTCTGTTGGCTTTTTGTTTTTGAATTTTTGAAGGGGAAATTCCGCGTTTATCCCTGTTCCCCTTTTTGCTTTAGCTCCATACGATAAAAAGAGTACAAGTTTGTATGACATGGAAGGAGTGAATGTGATGAACCTTTTCAATAATATCGAAAAGTCAGCAAAAGTAGATATGAAAGAGATTCTAAAGCTTGCTAACAGCTTAAAGGGAGCAGACTTTAAAGACGAAAAAACGATAAGAAATGTAATTACACAGGTTTCAAAAATAGCAAATACACCTGTTTCAAAAGAAAAGGAAGAGAAGATTATTAAAGCAATAAAAGAAAATAAGGTCCCTAGTGACTTGGGATCCATTTCAAAAATGCTAAAAAAATAAATTATTTATCTGTCAATGTAAAGGAAGCTGAAATATGATCGTCTTAACAAACATCAAAAACTTCTTGATTCACAAAATTGATCATGGAAGTATTAACTTTGGTGTTCATGTCAGTAAGGGAAGTAAGGCTGATAGCAAAGAAGTTGGTGGTCAATCTATGATTGGTGACCACCATCATTATACTAAAGGAAATAATAAGTGGAACACCTTAAAATATAAAAAGAAAGCTAAAAATAGAAAAAGGAGCAATTAAGAATATGCAGGAGCAATAATCAAAGATCGGATATGCCGATCTTTTTTGTTCCAAATTTTTAAACCACCACACAAATGGAAGAGCCACTTCTTTCTGAGAAACTTTCTCATGAGAAGTAGCTGTTCACAAATTGTTTATTTGTTTCTTACGCTAGTCAAATACAAAAATGTTACTCAGAAAGATTTGCTTAATAGTAAGGTCTACCGTAGCCACACGGACTACAGCCACCACCGTAGGCAACAGGGCCACCATAGCCACCCATACAGCCACAGCCAACAATAATTAATAAAACAAACAGAACAACAATTAATGGAAAGTTAAATCCGCCCATGATAATATCTCCTTTCAAGTATACTTTTAGCTTAGTCATGCTGCATGAAGAGTTCACACAGAGACAAAGCGTACACTTTATCATATTGACAGATGTATAGAATTGACAGGGCGCTTATACTAGATATAATGAAAATTGGGTACCAACCTACCCAAGCTAATTTGATGCTCATACAGGTTGTAAATTACATGCTATAATGAAGGATACAAAGAATTATATACATGAAGACTAGAGACTAATATGTGAAAATATGGGGAGGAATTGAACTTGAAAATAGGGGCTAATGTAAGTATTGCAGGTACAGGATTGCTTAATGCTGTAGAGGAAAGTCTTGAATACGGAGCTACTACTTTTATGATTTATACGCGAAGTAATCGTGGGGGAAATGCTCGAGATATTACAAAGTTCTCAAAGGATGAGGCGTTTGCTTTGATGAAAGAGAATGGTTTAGACATTAAGGATGCAGTTGTACATGCTCCTTACTATATAAATTTGGCTGGAGAAGGAAAGGCCAGAAACATTGGGAAGGCTGTATTAACGGATGAAATTAAGCGTACAGAGTTTTTAGAAATTCCGTATTTGGTTTTTCATCCAGGTTCACATGTGAAGCAAGGAGTTGAGGTCGGAATTCAAAATATTATCAACTCCTTAAATGAGATTTTAACGGGCGATGAGAAAGTATTTGTCCTTTTAGAAACAATGGCCGGTGATGGAAGTAAGGTTGGAAACAGCTTTGAGGAAATTGCTCAAATCATTAATGGTGTAGATGAGGACAAGCGTCATGTTCTTGGAGTATGTATGGATACCTGTCATAATTTTTCCTATGGCTATGATATTGTCAATGATTTTGATAAGGTTATTGAAGATTTTGACCAAATTATTGGTCTAGATCGCTTAAAGGTTCTTCACTTAAACGATTCTAAATATCCGCTTGGAGCTAAAAAGGATAGGCATGCTAATATTGGATCAAGTGATGGAAATATTCCAAAGGAAGCTTTAAGAGCTATTTGTCAGCATAAGGCGATTAAAGACTTACCAATTATTCTTGAAACTCCTTTCGGACAATATAAGGAAGAGATTGAATATATGCGAGGAAATGATGATGCTAATCTTTCTGAGCAATCTTTGAAGTAAATAAACGGGAAGGAGCTGTTTCTAAAGTGGTAAATCTACTTTGGGACAGCTTTCTGTCTGCCTAAATCTCTAACGGACATAGCAGCCTCTTAGAGAGGGATTTTTAGCTATTTCTATTTCTAACGGACATTTGAGACCCTTAAGGTGAAAAAATCCAACCATTTTCCTCAAATACTCGTCTAAGCTGCATTTATGACCGTTAGAGATTGCAGAACTCAGAATAACACGGCTAAGGTGCAAATATGTCCGTTACAATTCACATCTGTTAGATAAGGTATCCTGAGCCGGCATGTAGTCAAACCGACCGCCATCATGAAGTGCTGTACGTGCGCTGGGAGCTGCGCTCGGTGCGATCATTTTCTTTTTATAAAAGTTAATAGAATTGAAGATATACTAGATTTATTTCGACCTTATACAGGCGTGTGCAGTTACGTTTCTATCTTTACCTGAATATAAAAATAGTAGATTTAATTTCAGGTAAAGGATAGAGCTGCTCATGGATAATCAAAGTAATGTTAGTGAAAAACCATTAGTATATGTAGCTTTGGGGGACTCCCTATCTGTTGGGATTGGAGCGATTCTAAAGCCTGGCTTTGTTAAAAGATACGCCAAAATGGCAGAGCTAGAAATTGGAAGAAAAGTGATTTCAATAAACTTTGCTATGCATGGATTCACATCACAGGATGTGGTTAAAAAGCTGGAACAGTCTGTCGTCCGCTTTACATTACGTCAAGCAGATTTAATTACGATTAGTGTTGGAGGCAATGATCTAAGGAACGCTGCTAAGAAGTATTTTAAGAACGGTGATGAAAAATTGTTAAATAGGGCTATCCTTCAGTTTAAGAGGAATATGGATCGGATCTTGTTTGAAATTGCTTTAATAAAGAAGAATAGCACAACCCCCTACCTTATTAGACTCGTTGATGTATACAACCCATTTCCAAATAGAAAGGATACTCATGTTTGGGTGCAACGGTTCTATGCCCTTTTAAAGAGCTATGAGCAAAAAAATGTTTCTGTGACGAATATATATAATGAGTTCCTCGGCAAGGAGAATAAACTGTTATTTCTCGATAAATTGCATCCTAATGCAGATGGATATCAATCTATCGCTTTAGCGTTACACAAGCTTGGATACAGAAGCTTAATATAAGCTGATTTGTTTTTGTAAAAAGCGATTTAATGTACTCGCTTTTTTTGTTTTGAGTCACATTTTTGTAACTTTTTATGAAATCAAACGTTTAAGATGTTGAGGGAACTTATATATTTTATAAATAGATTGGATGATACATAATGAGTCGTATAGAAAGAATGAAACGCAAGAGAAGGCAAAAGAGGCTTCATCTGGCTTTATTAAGCTTTTTCATCATGCTTACATCTGTTCTAGTGATAGGAATCATAAATCTTGAAAAAATCCAGCAAGCACAGCAGACAATTAGTTCTGAGCAGAAGGATTTATCATCAGAGGAAGAGCAGAATGATTCACATAATGGAGATTCAATTGATGTGAACGATGAGCTGGAATCTGAGTCTGGCCATGAAGAACCTAATGTTTCTGATGGGGAAAATGAGCAAGAAACAGATCCTATTGAAGAGGTAAAGGGACAGGGCTCCATTACCCTTGCATTTGCTGGAGATACAATGGCTGCTGGGAAGGTTGCACCTATCTTAGCAGACAGAGGCTATATGTATCCATGGGAGCAAGCAAAGCCTTACTTTACAGAAGCGGATTTAGCAATGGTTAATCTAGAGACTGCAGTTAGTACTAAGGGACATGAGGCAGAAGATAAAACCTTTGCATTCAATAGTCACCCGGACTTATTAAAGGGTGCAAGCTGGGCAGGAATAGATCTTGTTACGTTAGCGAACAACCATGCTCTTGATTATGGGAAAAATGCTTTCCTAGATACACTACACTATTTACACGATCACAGTCTTGAGTATGTAGGTGGTGGAAAAAATGAAGCTGAGGCCTTTGCCAGAGTGGATAAGGTAGTAGAAGGTAAAACGATTGGGTTTTTAGGCTACAGTAGAGTTCTACCCGCTGTTTCTTGGTATGCAGGAGTTGATACACCTGGTCTTGCAAGTGGGTATCAGGAGGAAAGAGTGTTAGAGCATATTGCAAAAGCGGCAGAGGAAACAGATCTTACCATCGTATATATGCACTGGGGTAAGGAGCTAGCAGATGAGCCTGAAGAGAAGGATCGAGAATTAGCGCGTAAAATGATTGAGGCAGGAGCAGACATCGTTATCGGATCGCATCCACATGTTTTACAGGGCTTAGAATATTACAAAGGGAAACTTATTGCGTATAGCTTAGGTAACTTTATTTTTACCATGAGTCATAATGAATTAGGTAGACAGTCTGCGATTCTGCAGGTGAACATATCTGAAGATGGACAGCAGAGCGCTCGTCTGATTCCGATGAAAATAGAGCATGGGGCTGTATGGGATGCAGATGATGAAACATATAAAGAAATTATGCAACGCATGGCGCGTCTATCTCATGGGGGACATTGGCACGATAATCAGTTCTTACAGAACTGAGAATATGTATGATTTTTATAAAGTCACTCAAGTAAGAGGAGGGTGACTTTTTTATGTACTTCTTTTGAGATGAATGATAGAATCAAAAAATTAAGGGTAGGAGGTGATAGGCCTTCATGCAGGAATCTATTTATGTAGAATATAAATCCTTTTTACTTTCTATGGCTTATCGTTTATTAGGTTCAAAGACAGATGCTGAAGATATTGTTCATGAAGTTATGATTAGAATAAGGGATACGGATCTGACACAAATCTCTAATTTGAAAAGCTATTTGACAAGGTCCGTCACAAATTCATGTTTAAACTACTTAAAGTCTGCAAAAATTAGACGAGAACAGTATACTGGGCCATGGTTACCAGAGCCAAACGTAAGCTATATACATAAAGCGAAAGAGGATCCGAAAGATATTCTCGTTCACAGGGAGGAAATTTCTTATGCTTTGCTAGTATCTATGGAGCAACTTGACCCTGTTGAAAGAGCGGTTTTTATATTAAGGGAAGCATTCAGCTATGAGTATAAGGAGATCGCCAATTTATTAAATAAGTCTGAAGCTAGCTGTCGGCAAATACTTAGTAGAAGCAAAAGAAAGCTTAAAGTTGATCAGATGGATGAATTTGTTTCTTTTGACGAAGAGGATCACTTTATCCAAACCTTTCTAGATGGTTCTAAGATAGGCAATTTTGATGAATTTATTCGTTTACTAACAGATCAAGCAACGCTTACTACAGATGGTGGCGGAAAGGTACGAGCTGCTTTAAGACCAATAGTGGGAAGAAAGAGAATCTTAGCTCTTTTTAATGGAATTTCTTCAAAAGGTATTTTTGAAGGAGGGGTTGAGTCTGTCCGTATAAATGGCAATAGAGGAGTTATCCTTACTATGGAATCTTCCGTTAGTATGGTCATCTGCTTTAAAGTTAATATTGAAAGAATGATTGAACATATTTATGTAATATCAAACCCTGATAAGTTAAAGCATTTATAAGGTAAGAATAATCATAATCTGTCACAAAACTAAGGGCTATCTTGTTTAATAAGTGAGGATAAGAAGCTATGACAATTAAAAATATAGGGCAAATGTTTTAGTCATAGCCGATTTCTAATCATTTATTGCATACAGGAGGTTTTCATGATGAAAAACCGGTTTTTAATGACAGAAGTTAATCCTAAGGGCTATGAGGCAATGTTTGGTTTGGAAAAGTATATGGCAGCATCTGGTCTAGATAAGAGGTTGTATGAGTTAATCAAGATTCGAGCATCGCAAATGAATGGCTGTGCATTCTGTATAGATATGCACACTAAGGAAGCTAGGAAAATAGGTGAAACAGAGCAGCGGATCTATGCGTTAAATGCTTGGCGGGAAACCCCGTATTTTACTGACGAGGAAAGAGCTACGCTTGCTTTAACGGAAGCTATTACGTTTGTTACTGAGGGGCATGTATCTGATGAAGTATATAACAAGGCTAGGGAGTACTTAAGTGAAGAGGAGATTGCTAAGATTATTATGGCAGCTGTAACAATTAATGCTTGGAATCGAATTGTTATTTCAACTAGGGTGAGTCCAAGCTGATTTATGAACGATCGATAAAAGATACAAGGTCTCGTTGAATTAGACGAGGCCTATTTTTTATTCTATAAAAGGAGAAGTTCTATGAAAAGGTGAAGGGAGAATATGGTATATTTATAGTGTATATTCAAAAATAAGGAGTGGTTGTGTTGTCACTAAGAAAGGGAATGCTAAGTCCATTGTTCGGATTATTGTTTTTCATTCTTTTGTTATCTGGATGTAGCAGTACCGAGAACTCAGCGACTAGTCATTACTATCTATCCCTAATGGGGGAGAGTCAGACTTGGAATTTGATTGGATATGAAGTGATGATAACGCCAGAAGATTTGAAAGTTGGTAACGGTACGCTACATATGAAAAATGAAGACGAATATATCGCAGAATTTTTTCGATTTAGGACCCACGCTGTTATTAATGGTGAGGATACAGTATTACAATCTAGCTCAGTAGCGGGCAATGGAATTAATATTGCGCAAGATACAACAGGGTCAGTAGAAAGTAGAGGATATGTGAACAACCAAGGAGATGCGATTAGACTTCATGAAATAAATGAAATTTATATGGTTGTTGAATGGTGGGATTTAGATGAAAGTGAAAGGAATAGCGAAAGAATAGAATTATATAATGATAATAAAGGAAGCTCCTTTTTAAACTAAAAAAGTGTTTTACGTGAACGGTTTAAATACATTTTACACTGTGAGGTAGAAACATGAACAAAACGGTAAATCCTGAGCATGGAATTGAAAAGAAGCCATCTAAAATAAGGGGGAGATTGCTTCGCGGAGTTGTTCTTCTATTACTCAGCTTTTTGGTGTGTTATGGTATATTTGCTTTATTTATACCAAAGAAAGATACCATGCCATTTTTTGAAGCTAAAGAGACCCCTCTAGTGATCGCCCATCAAGGTGGGAATATGCTTGCTCCTTCAAGTACCTTTGCAGCGTTTGACAAAGCAGTCGAGCTTGGTGTGGATGTATTAGAATATGATCTCCATATCACGAAGGATGGTCAACTAGTTTTAATTCATGACCCAACAGTAGATCGGACAACGAATGGGCAAGGCAGGGTAGAGGATTTAACTTTAGAGGAAATACAAGCATTGGATGCTGGGTATACGTTTACTGACCTTAGTGGCGAACTGAGCTATAGAGGACAAGGTCTTTATATCCCAACCCTAGAAGAGATGTTTCAGCGCTACGGGCAGATGCTACATAATATTGAAATGAAGAATACTAACTCAGATGAGCACTATGAGGAGATATATGAGAAGCTATGGACGTTAATTCAAAAGTACAATATGGAGGATAAAGTGCTTATTTTCTCCTTCGATCATCAAATGATTAAGGATTTTCAACAGTTAAGTGAAGGAAGAGTTGCCGTTAGTGCAGGAAGAGCTGAAATCATTAAATTTGTTGCTTTTCATAAGCTGCTGTTAAGCCCTTTTTATCGCACTGAGGTGCAAGCTCTACAAATTCCGGTTGAGTCTGATGGATTTAATCTTGCAGACGCTACGCTGACAAAAGGGGCTAAGCGTCATCACATGCAGCTCCATTATTGGACTATTAATGATGAAGAAGCTATGAGAGCTTTATTGGAGCTTGGTGCAGACGGTATTATTACAGACAGACCTGATCTTCTAATGGAGATTATTGCTGATTATAAGTAACCAAAATGGACGCTTGTCATTATTTGCTATAGTTAAAAAAGAAAGGTAGCTTTGATTAAACAAAGCTACCTTTTTGACTACATATTTATAATAAAGACGGCTAGAAGAATGATGGAAATCACGAAGGTGGCTACATAGATCCAAGTAAGCAAACGTACATTTTTTAAAGAGCTTTTTTCATAGGCCGTCGAGCTTAGGCTTTGAACCTGAGTTTCCTTTTGTGTGCTGGGATCACTGCTTTTAATCGTTTGGTTCACTGTCTTACCTACATACATTGTACCAATTAAAGCCCCTACACAAATCATTAAACCAAGAATCACATACCATATCATAGTGTCACCTCATTTATAAAACTAAGTAGAATGAAAAATTAAGGACAAACCCCTTATAGATAAATTTAGCTACCTTAACTATATCATAGTTAACTTATAATCGCTTAGACAATAGCTCTTTTGGGTGGTAATGTGACAGTTTTAAGTATACCGCTATGATTCGCCAACAGGATCCGTTATCATTCATTGCAATCTTCTAGCATTTTTTTGAATTTTTATATCTGACATGTCTTCCCCTCTTTCTAAATGTTATAGGAACAATAAAGTGCCTATTGAACTCCCATGTACCTGCTATGGCACGCATTGAGCAGATGGGGGTAAGAATCTCAACGATTAGTTAAGGAGGTCCCTATATTCAAAAGTAACTAGATTCTAGCTTCAACTGTTTAAAGCAAAGTGATAGACTAGATACGATAAACATTCTACATCAAGGGACGTGTACGATTATGTCAGATCTAGCAGTGTTAAAAAATAGTGGTTTGCTAGCAGATTGTGAGCAATGTTTTGGTTTGTGCTGTGTGGCTCTACCCTATGCAAAGTCTGCAGATTTTGCCTCGAACAAAGATGGTGGTACTCCATGTTCAAACTTAACGGGGGATTATCGCTGTGGTATCCATAGTGGATTAAGAGAAAAAGGATTCCGTGGCTGTACAGTATATGAGTGCTATGGAGCAGGGCAAAAGGTTTCACAGATCACATATGCTCAAAAAAGCTGGAAGGTTGATTCCGTGCATGCCAAGGAAATGTTTGAGCTTTTTCCGATCATGCAGCAGCTACACGAAATGATGTATTACTTACATGAAGCGCTTGAACTAGAAAGAACTAGGGATATTCATAGTGAATTAAGACATATGTTATCTGAAACTGAAGCTCTAACTTTTTTACATCCAGATGTTATTTTTGCAATTGATCTTGCTGCACACCGTACTAAGGTTAATGAACTTTTACTTGAAGCAAGTAGACTGGTCCGATCCTTAGTCATGTTAGGGAGAATGAATAAACCTAAACAAGAGGGAAAAGGTAAGGAAAAAAGAAAGCAACGTAAAGGAACTGACTTTATAGGAGCTAAATTAAAAGGAATTAGCTTAAGTGGTGAGAGCTTAAGAGGCGCTCTATTTATAGCCTGTGATTTACGAAATGCGGATCTGAGTTTCACAGATCTGATTGGTGCAGACTTTAGAGATGCTGATTTAAGAGGAGCAACACTTACAGGCAGCCTTTTTCTAACACAAGCACAACTGAATGCTGCAAATGGTGATCGTACAACAAAACTACCTTCTGCTTTAAAGCATCCTGAGCATTGGCCAAAATAAAAATTTTTATTGAGCCTGAAACAATACTGTGAGCTGGCGAAAGGCACACCTTATCAAGAAAGAATGTTTTAAAGAAAAAGCATTTCTGGATTTTCGG
Source organism: Bacillus horti (assembly GCF_030813115.1). NCBI lineage: Bacteria > Bacillati > Bacillota > Bacilli > Caryophanales > Bacillaceae > Caldalkalibacillus > Caldalkalibacillus horti. The sequence goes on from NZ_JAUSTY010000006.1 coordinate 33,993, forward strand.
TAGGAACGAAGATCAGGGATGCTTGTTTTTATACAAATGGATATCTTGAAGCAATGATTCTCTTTTTCGTACTTGAATAAAATTGATGCCCCTAGGAGTTTCTTTTTCTTCTCTTCATACATACGCTATCATAATTAGCTTTTTCAGAGGAGGAAAGGAAAGTGAAAGTTAAGATTAGATTGGGGGACTCCTTTTGGCAGCTTAGCCAGCTTTTTAACATTCCTTTAGTACTACTTCTTGATTCAAATCGAAATGTAAATCCTAATTCGCTTCAAATAGGTCAAGAGATCAATATTCCAGGTTTCGTGTCTGTCAATGTTCAAATCAGACCAGGGGATTCTTTTTGGAGAATTGCTATTGAGAGAGGGATTTCTGTTGAGCTTTTGTATGCCTTAAATCCTACCGTGAATCCCAACCAGCTAAGACCTGGACAAATTATTCAAGCACCATTACGAGTGACTTGGATGGTCGTAGAAGGAAATCGCAACTATACTTATGAAGCATTCATTCAGGATATTAATAGACTTATTGGCGTCTATCCATTTATCAGGCTAAATATAGTTGGAAATTCAGTGATGGGTAAGAACCTGTATGAGCTTCGTTTAGGGAGAGGTACGAAGAAAGTACATGCAAACGGCTCGTTTCATGCTCAGGAATGGATTACTACTCCTGTCATCATGCGCTTTTTAAACGCCTATGCTTTGTCTTTAACGAATCAACAGCCGATAAGAGGGCTGTATACGCTACCATTGTATAACGCAACTGACTTATCTCTAGTTCCTATGGTTAACCCTGATGGAGTAAACCTTGTTATTCAGGGTGCAAATGCTGCTGGCGCGTACCGAGACTCTGTTTTAGCCATTAATGGCGGCAGAACTGATTTTTCTCCATGGAAGGCAAATATTCGTGGGGTCGATTTGAACAATCAATACCCTGCAAAATGGCAGACTGAAGCAAACCGCAAGCCCAAACAGCCCGCTCCAGCTGACTTCCCGGGGACAGCTCCGTTAACAGAGCCTGAGTCGATTGCTATGGCTAACTTAACAAGAACTAGAGCATTTGACCGGGCGTTAGCTTTTCACACGCAAGGGAAGGTCATTTATTGGGGATTTGAAGGTCTTGAACCCCCAGAATCGGAGACGTTAGTGAATGAATTTAGTCGGGTAAGCGGGTATACACCTATTCGTTATATAGATAGCTTTGCTGGCTATAAGGATTGGTTTATTCAAGATTTTCGGAGACCAGGTTTTACTGTTGAATTAGGTCTGGGCAGAAACCCTTTACCACTTACACAGTTTAATGAAATCTATGAAGAATCTTTAGGTATTTTATTAGCTAGTTTATACATGTAATTGGTTATATGTTCAAGCAGGTATATGTAGGATAGATCTTTAGTATCTTTAATTTCGTTATGGTAAAATAAAGTAATTAAAAAAAGGAGGCGTTTTTATATGCGCAAATTCAATATGAATAACCCACAAAAAGGAGAAAATATAATGCAAAAAAAGAGGATAATGATCTATGAAAATACTAAATATTGGAGTACTGGCCCATGTTGATGCTGGTAAAACAACATTAACGGAGCAAATTCTATATAAGTCTGGTGTTATTGAGCATGCAGGCTCTGTCGATCAAGGCACAACCATAACTGATTCACTGGATGTTGAGAGAAGGAGAGGGATAACTGTTAAATCGGCTGCAGTATCCTTTACAGTCAACGAACTAAAAGTCAATTTAATCGATACCCCTGGTCATGCTGATTTCATCTCCGAGGTTGAGCATTCCTTAAGTGTACTTGACGGTGTCATTCTTGTCATTTCCGCGGTTGAAGGAGTTCAAGCTCAAACTAGGATATTGATGCAAACGTTAAAGGAACATCGAATCCCGACCCTACTTTTTATGAATAAAGTAGATCGGATGGGCGCTGACTACAAACAAACACGTGACATGATTAAAGAATTATTAGATGAGCGTATATGTGAAATGAATGAAGTTATTCATGAAGGTCATTCAAATGTTCAAATAGAGCAGGCAAATCCAGCAAAAGCAGCATGGATTGACACTCTCGCATTGACTAACGAAGACCTTTTTAATATATTTGCTAATGACTTACCTATTAAAAGTGAAAGACTTAGAGCAGAGTTGCGTCTCCAAACAAAGAACGGCAATGTTTTTCCGCTATTTGCTGGTTCTGCCGTAAAAGGAATTGGAGTTAGTCAGCTGATTGAGAGTCTAGGCGATTTCTTCCCTGTTCATACTCAAAAGGAAGAGATGACAAAGCCTCTTTCTGCTATTGTCTTCAAGGTCATGAAAGATCTAGATGGGAGACGAAATGCCTTCATTCGGTTATTTCAGGGAAGTATTCAACTACGCGACGAAATTGAGCTGAGTTCACAGAGTAGAGAGACGATTTTCTACAAAGTAAAACAACTCCAAATTCTACAAGATGGAAAATGGATGTTTACTGATTACGTAGCTCAAGGTGACATTGCCATACTAACAGGAGGCGATGTAAAGATAGGAGACATTTTTGGTAATGTCTCGGACAAAATGAGGAGATTCAACTTCCACAAGCCTCCCATGCAGGTCAAGGTTTCCGTTGAGTATGAAAAGGATGAGGGTGCTCTTCATAACGCTCTGAGTGATTTAGTCATCGAAAGTCCTTTTTTACAGTATATTCAGGACAAAAACACAAAGGAGAGCATCATCCATGTGTTTGGAAAGATCCAGCTAGAAATTCTTGCTGAAACAATTAAACAGCAGAATGATATTGATGTGATATTTTCAGCACCTAAAGTGATCTGTATAGAAAAACCATTTTCAACTGGGGAAGAAGTTGAATATATTAATGATTCAAATAACCCCTTCATAGCAACAGTTGGTTTACGTGTTGAGCCTGGTGTAGAAGGTTCAGGCTTGCAGTATCGACTCGATGTAGAGCTTGGATCGCTTCTTCTATCTTTTCAGAGGGCTATTAAAGAGACGGTCATATATACTTTGCAAGAAGGATTGTATGGTTGGAATGTGACAGATATTATTGTTACGCTTACACATACAGGCTACGATAGTGTTCAGACAACAGCGAAGGATTTCCGCAGCTTGGTTCCTCTTGTATTAATGAAAGCTCTCCAAGAAGCTGGAACTAATGTGTATGAACCTGTACACGCTATGCAGCTAACCTTACCTGAATATAGCCTAAGTAAGGTCTTATCACGATTATCCTTGTTAGAAGGCACTTTTCAAGAGCCTCAATATATCAGAAACAGCATACACTTAAATGGATCCATTCCTGTACGCACCTCGGAATTGCTCAAATCTGACATTTATTCGTTAACGAGTGGGGAAGGAATGGTAGCGCTTAGGCCTGGCGGGTATATGCTTGTCCAGTCCAATATTCCTAAGAATATGCGCAGACAATTAAATTCATTAAACCGTGGAGAATATCTACTTCACTTAAACAAGATCAAATAGTTTAGGCAATCTGGGTGGCGTTTCTGTGTCGATTTTTGGACTTAGAAACGCCATTTGTATATCAGAAAATCATTGATATAGCCATTGTTTTCTTAGAGGAAAGATCATCATGTACAAATTACTAATTAAAATAAATCTAACATACATAACTTTTATTGATGGTTTATGTACAAACATATATTAGTTTTATAGCTGATGATAGGATATGATTAGACTAATAAAGTAACTATGTGGAATTAGCAGTAGAATAAATCGTCAAAGAGGGAGGTGTCCGTATTATGCTAGAGATACTAAGGAGTCATTTAAAATCCCAACTTGTTGAAATGGATAACAAACTAGAAAATATATTAAGGGATTTGAACGACGAGGACGTAAACTGGAGAGAAAATGATGCTAGTAACAGTATAGCTAACCTTATCGTGCATATTTCTGGACATGTAAAGCAAAGAATTGGTCATCAAATCTCAGGTGAAGCTGATGTACGTGATAGGGATGCAGAATTTGACATACAGATGTTTATGGGTAAAAAAGAACTAATGGAAATTAGTAGGGTTGCTTTTAGTGAGTTTGCAAAAGTTTTGGATCAATTATCTGAGAATCAGCTGTTACATAAGCAAGAAGTTAAAGCAGGTCAAATCATGAGTAATATTGAACTTATGCTTAGGTGTGTGATACATTACTCAGAGCATATAGGTCAGATTATATATATAGCTAAAATGCTTAAGGCTAATGAGAGATAGACTATTGTTATATTTATTTAATCAATACTTTCCTAGTGATTACACATTATAGGATAAGAAACGCTTGGGATCTTACGATCCAAGCGTTTCATTAACGTTTTCAACTAGTTTTCAGTCTTTGATGAAGCTTATCAAAATCAGAGGCATGTCTCCATCATTTCTTTTTAATTGGCAGAAAAATATCTAATATTGTTAGATCATCGCTAGCTAATAGTGTCATTTCAATAGATTGAACATTTTTGTCTTCCTCATACCCTTGTTCATCCACCCAAAGCCTTAGCTTCTCAAGCATTTCATCTCGCTGCTCTGGTAATCCGTCAATATGTGCAAACTCATTTTCAACGGAAACATAAACCATTCCACTAGGTAATTGTTCCATGTTAGACACAACCTCAAAGCCAGTCGTATAGCCGATCTGTTTGTCTTCTTCAGTACGAGGCTGGTATACAACTGTTTCAATCGTAAATCGTGACGTAATTTCATAATCTCGTACTAGTATGCTATTCCGTGCTTTTGCCAGATCCTTATTTAGATTCTCAGGTAAGCTATGATGCTGTTCACCAATGACTTGGAATTTTCTCTGAACCGTCCTGCAAGTCATAAATTCCTCAATCTCATACTCTTCTAAGCTCTGGTATAAGGATTCTAGAATCTTAACACCAATCTTTTCTGCTTTAAATGCATGTTCTAAGTATTCTACTGCTTTACTTCTGCTTTTAGGATCCTCTGGATTTCCTCCTTGGGGGAAGGGGAACAGTGCTTGTAGCTTAGCCATTTCTGTGGCTACATCAGAATAAACCTGCTCAGCTTGTTGGAATAAATCAATTATTCTTAGATCTAAGGGACTTTCTGCTGACCATTTCTGAGCAAGTTGGTTAAAGAACTGATGGGCAAATTTCCTTGCATCGGCAACCACTTCAGCGTTATATGCATTCCCAAACGGATCAATCTGCTCCCCTTTAAAAGCATGCAACCAAGCTTCGTATCCAGCTAATCCATGCTTATATTCAGGGGAAGACCAACTACAGCTTTGATTAAGTAAATGGTCTATGCTTGTCCGTAAGCCATCTTTAAGCATATGGACCAAGTGTCTTGGTCTAACATCATTAATTACGGTTATATACATATGATTGTTTGGGCGTTGATCAAACTTGTTGTACGGAATTTCTCCATCTTTATCTACATCCTTGGCAAAAAGAAGCTGCTTTTCATGATCATAGCCATATATTAATCCGAATTCTGGGATAAACAAATCCCAGCCTATTACAGGAAAACCACCATCAATCCCTCGTTGGATGATTTTAATTGTTTTTTCTAGTGATGCTGGGGGAAGCGGAGTTTCTCTAGAAGCGGTAATACTATGTACTCCAAGTGTATATAAGCCTTTTGCTACCAATTGATAAGGGTCAAACATAGTTGGACCAGCAGGACTCACCGTTTCTGGATGAATATTGATTCTAAAAGCATGAGAGGTAAAGCCCATTACTTCTGCTAGACTTAAATCTAGCCTATCGGTGTACTGTAAAACAGCATACATACATTGTGCAGCAGATGTCCAAGTCTTTTGCTCTTGATTTATTTCTAATGTTCTCATCTAACAATCTCCTCTTCTTATATTTAGAATAAGCATGCTATAGGTTTATAGGTTTGTTTAGAATGTTGCGAATCCTTCCTTCAGCAATAACCGGTTCCAATTGCTTTGCTAAAAAGACCCTGATGTGCTCTCGGCGCACCTTCCCCTTTGAGCGCGATAGGATATTATACACATTACTTGTTGTTGTGCTGAAAATCCTAGCGATTTCCTGTGGGGACAATTGCTCAAAGAAGAAGGACTCAAAGATCGCTTTCTCACGCTTAGAAAGGCACTGTAACATTTGGTTTATTCCTATAACCAGTTCTTTTTTCATCAAAAGATTTTGGGGATCGGCTTGATAGGATTGAGTATGTACAAGATCTAAAGATAGTTTACTGGTAAGGTGGGTTAGAACATGATCAATATTAGACCAATCCGTTTCATTCTGTTCAATGTTCTTTCTCTGTTCATAATGAGAGAAAGGTTTTTCCTTGGCATATGGACCTCCACGACGCAAGCTCATATACACCTGATTCGTCACAATTTTTCTTAACCAAGGCAGAAACCGATTTGTGTCCATAAGAGAGCCTAGATTTAAGAAAGCTTTTATTAAAGCCTCTTGAACAATATCCTCAGCGAGAGTGTGATCTCGTGTAAGGCTATTAGCCCAGATGAAAGCCTGCTTTCTATACTTTCGTACAAGCTCACCGAAAGCTTCTCTGTCACCCGAACGAGCTTTCTCTACGAGCGAACACATATTATCTTTTTCAGACAATTCCCTCAATGCTTGAGATGATTGTGTAATCCTTGGGGCTGAACGCTTATCAGCCTGGACCTCCTCTTGAGAGCCTTCCTGAAAGTACAAATAGTGTTCGAACGCAGATTTATGTCTATCAATAAAACGCAACCATTCAACCTCCTTTCGCATACCCTACCTATATGATGCCAAGAGGACTTTAAATCTATCAATTATTTTTCCGTAGAAGGAATTAAAATTTTTGATTCAATGGGTGAAGATAATACGATAAGAGTGGTGGAGTCTCCATGAGCTCCGCTTTTATTAATGAATGCTTCGAGAGTTGGCATTGACTCTGTCACTATTTTTAGTAAGTAGTTGTATTGACCACTTATTCGGTGAAGCTCTATAACGTCATCTGATTCTTCACAAAACGCAATAAATCGTTCACAGTCTTTTGTATGAAATAGGAGATAGCTGACGATTCCTTTATTTAGCTTATCGGCAGAAAGAATGGCTCGATAATCCTGAATCACTCCTTTTTCTTCTAGTCTTTTTACTCTTTCAGTGACAGCAGGCTGTGATAGAGAAATGATCTTACCTAACTCTGTCATTGAAAGTCGAGCATTATTCTGTAGCTCCAAGAGAATTTGCTTGTCTATGTTATCCATGTTTTTACCTCACATTCATTTTATAGGTTCATTAATCGGAATAACTTAATTATATAGGTGAGTCTATAGTAATACAATGAATGGGCTATGTAAGATAATAATGAGTTAGATTATCATAATAGAGAAGGAACAAATAAAAAGGAGTGGAGTAGTTGTGGGTATGATTGCAAATGAAGCGCTTCTCAAACCAGTTAAATTAGGAGCATGGCACCTTAGAAATAGAGTAGTAATGGCTCCTATGACTCGCTGTTTTGCTGATGATATAACGGGAGTTGTGGGGGAGGATGTCGTAGAATACTATCGTAAACGAGCTGAGGACGGTATCGGTTTAATCATCACTGAAGGGATTATCATAAGTCCAAGAGCTAAGGGAACAATAGGCGTACCAGGTTTATATTCAAAGGATCAAATTGAAGGCTGGAGAAGGGTAACGGATGCTGTTCACAAAGCGGGTGGAACGATCATCGCTCAGCTTTGGCATGTTGGAAGACTCACTCATCATGAAATAGCAGGTGGCTTACCTCCACAAGCACCTTCAGCCATTGCTGCTAAAGGACATGTACATCGTTTTGGGAAGCCGTTTGAAAAGCCTGAAGAAATGTCCATATCGGATATTCACGAAGTTATTGATCAATTTGCTCTGGCGGCACGTCATGCTATGTTGGCAGGCTTTGATGGAGTGGAAGTACATGGAGCACATGGATACCTTATAGATCAATTTAACTCAGACATCTCGAATCACCGTAAAGATGGTTATGGAGGGAGCTTGAGACAAAGGTTAACATTTATGAAAGAAGTATTACAAGGAGTCGTTCAGGAGGTTGGAGCAGAGCGTACTTCCATTCGATTTTCAGCTTTAAAGGATGATCAACCTGATTATATGTGGGACAATCCAGTAATGTCTATTAAAGAGTTTCTAAATCTCTTTCGTGAGCTGGATTTAAGTGTTATCCATCCTTCAACTAATCATTTTAATGCTAAAATAGATCAGGGAAAAACTCTACATGAGATTGTCCAGGAGAACTGGGAAGGGTCAATTATTGGAGTAGGAAACCTAACTCCAGCCAAGGCTTCTCATGCTATAAAAAAGGGGACGATTAATTTAGCCGCATTTGGTCGGCCACTGCTTGCAAACTCAGATTTCATAAATAAATTAGTACATGGTAAGCAGTTAACTCCTTATGACTCAAAGCATTTATCTTCCTTATTCTAATTTTCTTCCTTAACTCAGTTCAGCATATTATCGTAGCTTTTGAAAACTTTTTGGTTTCTTGAGTATACCAAGTATTTTTAGGGTAAGAAGGTAGTATCTAACATGAGACTGGAGGTAAATAAAGGTGAAATCTATTCAAATCACTGCGTTAAGTGTTGCACTAAGCTTAGCTTTAGTAGGGTGTGCAGCAGAAACGGAGGAAAATGGTGTTGAATCTGAAATCATTGGACAAGATCCTAACGAAACAGAGGTAGATGGAAGTGAGAACGGTGAGGCTAATGAGGCAGATGATACGGGTACAAATGAATCTCAAGGATTTATTGATATTATAGAAAGTCGGGATGTAGCTGGAGGTCTAAATATTCCTTGGTCAATTGTTCATCATGAGGATATCTTTTATCTAACAGAAAGAGAAGGAGTTATCGCAAAAGTAGAGAACGGTGAGGTTACAAGAGAGGAATTAGACGTAACTGAAGAGGTTTTACATTATGGTGAAGGTGGTCTGCTAGGTTTTGTCTTAGATCCGAATTTCGCAGATAATGCAAAGGCTTATCTTTACTATACTTATGGAACAGAAGCTGAGGCTCTTAATCGTGTAATAGAAGTAGAGCATAGAGAGGGGACATGGGTGGAAACGGCCATTTTAATTGACGAGATTAAAGGAGCGCAATTCCATCATGGTGGTCGATTAGCTATTGGGCCAGATGACAAGCTTTATATCACTACAGGTGACGCTTTAGAGGAAAGCCTCTCACAGGATCTTAATGATGTGGCTGGTAAAATCCTGAGACTTGAGTTCGATGGCTCCATTCCTGAGGATAACCCAGATCCAAGCTCTCCAATTTATTCCTATGGACATCGCAATCCACAAGGCCTTGCATGGGATGAAGAAGGACAACTGTTTAGCTCTGAGCATGGACCATCAGCTCATGATGAAATAAATAGAATTGAACCTGGCCTAAATTATGGCTGGCCTGAGATCATGGGAGATGAAACGGCTGATGGAATGGAAGTAGCTTTATACCATTCAGGTAATGATACGTGGGCTCCATCTGGAATGGTTTACTTAGATGGGCATCTTTATGTAGCTGCACTACGTGGATCCATGGTGATTGGCTTTGATACGAATGGTGGTCAGTCTGAGGTTATCTGGGAAGGAGAAGGTAGAATTCGAGATATTTTTGTAGAGGGGAATAGCCTCTACATCATTACGAATAATACGGATGGTAGAGGTATGCCTGGCCCGGAGGATGATCGCTTAATTGAGCTTATTTTTGAATAATTGACCGGCGAAAAAGGTTGCGCTAACTAGATAAATCATATAAAATAGTATAAGAACTTTTGTTCGTTTATAGGGAATTAAGCACGCTATACTTTAGCATGCTTTTTTCTTTTGGCTCTATTCGTCTGTGTGTCAAAAACCGGACTATACAACAGTTGAAATGTAAGATGTACATAAGTTTTGATAACAGAGGTGATTGTAGTGAAGTATATAGTTATAAAAAAACACAGAACGAATTATTCGGACCCTATTACTTTAGTTAAGGGACAGTTTATAATTGTTGGTGAAAAATATATTGGTCCAGAAAAGTGGGATAATTGGTATTTTTGTACAACATCAGAAAATAAAATTGGCGGTTGGGTTCCAGGACAACTGATTGATTTAAGGGGAGCAGAAGGGATTATCTTAGAAGATTATACCGCAAGAGAATTGGATGTTAACAAAGGGGAGAAGCTTGTTGGTTTAAAAGAGCTGAACGGTTGGATTTGGTGTTTAAGAACTCTCAACTCAGAAGAGGGATGGGTCCCTAAAGAAAACTTAAAACTAGAGTAAACATAAAAGGTTGCACTATCTTTTTGAAAAAAAAATTATCTTTTAGAAAACAGTCCTTCTTCTTAAAGCTATGTTTTATAACAAAATATATAAGGGTCTTAGGAGATAACATGCATATTATTCATCTATCCATCCGATCATTAGTTGAATTTGTACATCGTAGCGGGAGTATTGATGCTGTTTCCTTTCGTAGCACAAGAAGTATGCAGGAGGGAACAAAGGCTCATAAGCTTGTGCAGGATTCACAGGATGAATCTTATAAAAAAGAAGTTTATTTAACGGCTGAGGTTGAGGAACAGGATATTTTGTTTCAGCTTGAAGGGCGATGTGATGGTCTGTTTCAAAGTAACTCTGTGATGACTATAGATGAGATAAAATCAACCTCACGACATGTTGATCAAATAAATGAAGATGATTACCCGGTTCATTGGGCACAGGGAATCTTATATGCGTACATGTATGCCAGTAAATTCGGTGAGAAACAAATGAATGTTCAATTAACCTATTATCATTTAGCAAGTGGAGCTAAGAAGCATTTTCAAAGAAGTATGCTGTGGCAGGAGCTTGAAGAATTTGTTCAGAAAACCTTAGAGCATTATGCTTCTTTTATTAAAGTTAGATTAAATTTAAAGCAGGAAAGAGATGCTACGATTCAAGCACTATCCTTTCCGTTTCCGTATCGTCAAGGTCAGAGGGATTTTGCCGTATCTGTATATGGAGCGATATTACATCATAAAAGACTTTTAGCTAGAGCCCCTACAGGAATTGGAAAGACAATTTCAACTCTTTTTCCAGCAATTAAGGCTTTAGGAGAAGGAAAAGCAGAGCAAATTTATTATCTAACAGCCAAAACGATTACACGAACAGTTGCAGAGGAAACCTTTACCTTACTAAAAGAACATGGCTTAAAGATGATAGTGGTGGCATTAACAGCTAAAGAAAAAATCTGCTTTCAGGAGCAGGTTCACTGTCATAAGGATGTCTGCGAATATGCTAACGGTTACTATGATCGTATTAATGAGGCTGTTCTCGATATCCTAGAGCATGTCGATTATATATTTAGAGAGGATATAGAAAAGTATGCTCGTAAGCATAGGATATGTCCTTTTGAGCTATCGCTAGATTTAACAAACCAAGCTGATTGCATTTTATGTGACTATAACTATGTGTTTGATCCGCGAGTATCATTAAAGCGTTACGGTGATGAACAGAAAAAAAGAACCATATTACTTGTTGATGAAGCTCATAATTTAGTGGATCGTGCTAGTGAGATGTTTTCTGCAGGTGTTGAAAGCTATTCATTTTTGACAGCACACCAGCTTTTAAGAGCTTCTGACTACGAATTAGCAGTCGCTTCAAAGAAGATCTATGATGAGCTTGGTAGACTATGGGAAAACGAACGAGCACTTTATGATGGCTTACATCATGTATTACCAGAGCAACTAAGTGAGCTCATCCAAACCTTTACTGCTGATTTAGGAGAATGGCTAAGCGGGAATGGACAATCTGATGGATCTCAGGAGCTACTTTCTCTTTACTTTTCTTGTTACTCATTCTTAAATATCAGTAAGCTGCTTGACCAGCATTTTTCGATTATTATTGATGGAAATAAGGAGAGCGTTCATATTACCTTACGTTGCCTTGATCCTTCTCAGCAATTAAAGGAGGCAACAGAGAAATATCGGTCAACCATCTATTTTTCTGCTACTCTTTTTCCAATAAAGTATTATAACCACTTGCTAGGTGCAGAGGAGGAGGATTATAGAATATCATTAGCTTCACCCTTCAACCCAAGTCATTTAAATGTTCGTTTATATCCGCTTTCAACGCGATATAGGGATCGAGAGAAAACAGCCAATCAGCTTGTACATGTAATTGAAAAGCTCATTGATGAACGGAAAGGAAATTTTCTTGTGTTTGTTCCTTCGTATTCGTATATGTACCGAATATATGATGAATTTTTAGATCTAAGTGCTACTCAGGAAAAAGTGAAAACACTAGTTCAGCATGAAAAAATGTCTGAAGAGGAACGAGAGGATTTTCTGAAGGCGTTTAAAGATGATGCGGATATACCTGTTATTGGATTTGCCGTGCTAGGCGGTGTGTTCTCTGAAGGAATTAATCTTAAGGGAGATCGCTTGCAGGGTGTTGTTGTGGTTGGAGTTGGCTTGCCTCAGCCGAGCATAGTAAGAGACAAAATGAAGGAGTATTTTGACAAACAAAATTTACCTGGGCGGGAGTATGCGTATGTATACCCGGGAATGAATAAAGTGCTTCAAGCAGGTGGTCGTTTGATTCGAACAGAAGAGGATAAGGGAATACTGGCATTAGTAGATGATCGTTACCTCACACCTACATATCAGTCTCTTATACCACATGAATGGAGACACCATGAAGTGAAATTTAAATAGATAAAACAAGCTCAAAATATAAGCTGATACACCAATTGTATGTGGTGTACCAGCTTATTAACATGATATTTAATTAATCCATTCTAGCTCTATTCATTTAACACTCGATTAATCCCAAATTAGAGGTCGTTGTAAACCAGTCATACGCATATATTGTAAGAATTGTCCTGCATGGACGGACTCATGATAGGCAATTCTCAAGAGCATATCTCCTAAATATCGTTGATAGCCAACATCAGATCGATCGATAAGCTTTGTTGAAAGCTCTTCCTGAGTAATAGTTTGAATGTAGGCAATAAAGTGATCAAAGTATGGTGTTGCCAAATCTATCTCCTTTTCAATTGAGACAATAGGAGAAGCTGCAAATGGATCTTCTGTTTCAATTTTAATAGAGCCATTATTCTTTAATATCATATGATAGTGATAGGTTGCGCTCCATATATGGCGTATCATCTCCCCAAACGACATCGCTTCATGATCAGGTCGCCACGCTATCCAGCTATCAGGAAGTGACTTCCATAGTTTAATAGAACGTCTTCGTGATTCCTGTAAGTTTAATAGGATAAGTTCAGTACTGTCCATTTCAATTCCTCCTCTTAAGATTCAATCTCATTGTATCAGCTAAATATTTAGGGTATGATCGAAATATGAATGTATATCCGAATATCTCATATATTGCAAAGCTAATTTCAGAGCCTACTCGAGCGTTGATTTTGGAAAGTTTATTAAGTGGTCAAGCTCTACCTGCTAGTGAATTAGCCTATATGGCTAAGGTAAGCCATCCAACGATAAGCTCTCATCTAGCTAAGCTAGTTGAAGGTAATCTGCTTACCGTGGAGCAGTCGGGCAGACATCGCTATTATCGGCTAGCTAACGAAGATATCGCCGAGGTGCTTGAAAAATTGGGAACGATTGCACCAGTGGTTGAGGTTCGTTCCTTACGCCAATCTGATCAACTCAAGCAGGTTCGTTACGCTCGTACCTGTTACGATCATCTTGCTGGTGAACTTGGTGTTAAGGTTGCTGAATGGCTGCTTAGCAGTGAATATTTGGCACTAGACGATGACGGTATGTATGTAGTTACACAAAAGGGTGGACCGTGGTTTTATCAGTTTGGAATTCATATTGAAGAGGCAACAAAAAGAAGAATTTTTGCCAAGCCTTGTCTTGATTGGAGCGAGCGACGACACCACATAGCTGGTTGGCTTGGAGCGGCTATAGCCACTCGTTTCTTTGATCTCGGTTGGATTGTAAGAGGGGATAGTACTCGTGCTGTACATCTTACTGAAAAAGGAGCTTTGGCTCTGAAGGAACAATTCGGCATTGAAATGAAAGCAGGATTGAAAGTGAGGGAGTAGTGTTATAGGAAGAGTTACTAATAAGTACAAAAAAGGTACATGGAGATATAAAAACAGAGCAAGAGAGGTGCCTAAAGTCTAGTGACTTTTATGACACCTCTTTTTAATTTGTTATACCTATCTTTAATCGAAATCTATGAATCTCTTAAGAAGAACACTGACCTCAGCTCTTGAAGCATTTTCATTTGGTGCAAAACGATCAGCTGTCCGACCTTTCATAAGACCTTTTTGATATAAAAGATGGATATCTGCAGCAGCCCAATGTGATGCTTGAACGTCTTTAAAAGGATGTGCCTCGGCTCCTTCTAGTGCTGCATTTTTCGATTGCTTCATAACTCTTGAAAGAATAGCGGTAATTTCTGCTCTAGATATAGGGTCTTGGGGTAAAAAGACTTTGGCTCCATTTTTCATCGTGCCCTGAATAAAACCGTACTCTGCAGCTGTTTCCACATAATCGTAAAACCAATCCGTTTTCTTTATATCTGTAAAGGTAGGATGTTGTTGTTGTTTCATATCTAAACCAAGAGCAATAACAGCAACTTTAGCAAATTCAGCTCTTGTCATGTTTCTTTTTGGAGAGAAGTTCCCTTCATTGTCACCTTGAATCACTTTGTCTAACGCTAACGCAGAGATAGCTTGCAGGGCCCAATCCAGCTGAAAGATACTTTGATGATCTTTAAAGGAGCGAATCACTGTTTCAGGGGTACTGTCTATCGTTTTATTTTTTGGTGCTTGTCCAATGGTTTCTTTTTTCTCTCTTAGAACACCTTGTTCAGAGGATGCCCCTATGGTCACCGTTGGATGATTAATCGTATGTCGAATATTAACTCCAGGATTATCAGGCATTATCACTAGGGATTTCTCTTGAGATAAAAGTGCTGCTCCAGCTTTTTTAGCATGAAAAGTAACTGTACCTATTTTCCCGTAGCCAGAAAACAATCCTCGATCACGTTGAGTAAGAACCTGACCAATTTTAACTTTTCCTTTTTCATCGATGGAATTAATTAAGGTCATAGGTTGATGTGCTGTCTGAAATACAGAATGTGGTTTAATCGTCTTTTCTTCAGAAACTGGAGCTATAAGCTCTGGATCAAAGTCAATATGTACTTCATAGCCTTCAATGTCACTATGCTGACCAATAAAGCCTTGTAGCCAAATAGCAACTTCAAACGTTTCTCCAACAGCAACATGTGAAGCAGATGGAACAAGACGAATTTGTGGAGTCTGTCCATTGTTTTCCTGTGAATAGACGGAGCTTGCATTCATGTTCAGTACTGTCAAAGAAATGGATAGAAAGAGAATGATAGCTGTTAAGAAGCTTAGGTTCTTCTTCATTCTGAATGGCATCTTTTTTCCCCCTTTTATTTATTAAACTCCTTGATATAGGTATTCATAGATATTTATAGACAGTAGACGTATCAATAGCCTATTTAATTGAATTCATAGGGTTGTTTTAATATGGTATAGAGGGGATAGAAACCTATCCCCTCTATGATTGATTAGTAACCTGTTAGACCTAGATCTGAATTAGTTTGAGTTAAAATTGTGCAGGATAAAGGATACATCCAATAGATCTACGACATTGTCTCTATTAATATCAGCCGCACTAGAACGAGCATTGGACCAGCCTGTACCTCTTACTTTTCCATACTCTCTAGCAACTAATTGAAGATCTACAAGATCAACCTTACCATCTTGATTCACATCTCCAGCCGTTAATGGGCCAAAGTTTCTAGTTACATTTTGATCAACGGTAACAGAAGTGGATTGACCAATGTGACCTGGAACAGCTACACGTACAGTGTAAGTTCCTTCATCTACTTGAAGCACATAGCTTCCATCAGAGCTTACTTGAGCAATGGCTGCTACAGTTCCGTTAGAGTCAACGGCTTCAACAAGTACGCGGTGGACTCCGTCAGAGCCTTGATACCATGTCTCACTGTAATCAACCTCAGGACCAAACGCTTGAGCATTGATGTTACCTGAAATTGTGTACTCTGGATCTGGCTCAACTGGACCTGTTGTCACTGTGACAGTTGTACCAGTAACATCACCATAATCGACATCCTCAGCATCGCTGCTGATGACACGAACATTGGATAGGTTTAATTGATACGTTCCAGCCGTATCACTTGCAAAGTTAAATGTAGCTAGGCTACCAGAACCAGTATAACCTTCAAAGTCACCTGCTAAGGAAACGATGTAATCCGTACGAACTTTACCGTCACCAGCATCCACTGTATTTTCATTAACAATGAGGGATACACTAGGATTTTGATCCTCCTGATAAGCAGCAAGTGTTACACTTGGAGCTGTAGTTCCTTTATTTAAGGCCGTATCGTACGTTAAACTGAATTGAGTTGAATAAACATCTGTTAACTCTGTAAAGTCAATGGACACCTGGAATGCTTGTCCTACCTGAACCTCTGAAGGACTTGCAACAGCGGCTATTCCTGGCTCATCAACAGGCGGTTCTGGCTCTTCATCATCATCATGCGTGTATTCAACAACATGTGCTGGTGCAGCAACACCATTGTCAGCTATGTCATAAACATAGATCTCAAACGTGTTAAGCCCAGCTTTAACTGGAACTTGAATACTGAAGTTTCCATTCTCATTAATAGTTCCGTCAGCTTGCTTCCATCCATTATCCTGATAAAGGGCAGCTACCGCTATAGCAGAATAGTCTCCAAGAAGATCTACTAGGAAATCTCCAAGAATTTCACCTGTTATGGTTCCAACACCATCAGCAACAGTAATAGCAGGATCGTCTAATCTAGATTCTGGAGCGTGTAGGTCTACAACAAATGGAGATTCTTGATCTAGAATTGGGCTTATGGAGCTAAGAGTTCCTACCCAAGGAATAACTACATAGAATCCTTCATCAAGATCAGTAGAACCAAATAGATCTACTACTGTACCATCCCAGTCACGGACAATATAGTTTCCTGGAGTTATACCAGTAAGGGTTTCAATAATTGTACCTTGCCATTCTAGGGATACTGCGTCATAAACATCTAATGAGAAGTATTGAGTTGATTCATTAATTCTAAATCGAATGTCAGTTGTATCTGAATAACCATCATCATTTGGTGAGAAGAACAATGGATCTAATGTAATATTTGTGACTACATCTGGTATTTCAGCTTCTCCTGTGAATATAGCAAAAGGAATTTGAATAAGATGTCCATTTGCTTCTTCTAGGATAATTTCACCTTCATATTGACCATCAGGAATTGTTTCACTAACTGCTAAGCTTACATTGAAATCTGTGGAGCCATTAGCAGCGACTGAAACAGAAGTGTCACTAAGTGTCAGCGTTCCTGCAGCAGGTCCATACCATGCTGTTGAAACCGTATAGCTCGAGTTTTCACCAACCACATCCTTAAGAGTTACTGTGCGGCTATCTGTAGAGCCCTGTGCTAGTAGACCAAAGGAGATGCTTCCTGTCAAATGAGAAATCACTTGTCCATTGTCTGTTGCATCTGTAAATTCTTCAACAAGGGCTACTGCTTTGGCAGAAAGAGTATTCTCTAGGTCAACACGTCCTGCCCCTTGATCCATATGGGAATAACGTTGTCCTTGTCGGTCACTAATTTTTAATGCATTATTCATTAGCAAGGATTTCACTTCAAATGGTGTTAGTGAGCTATCCTTTTGTAATAATAGTGCAGCGGCACCAGCAATATGTGGAGCAGCCATACTAGTTCCGCCTTTAGGATCATAGGCATCCTCATAATTCCCATCAAAGGCTGGAACAGTTGAAAGAATCGCAACACCTGGAGCTGAAACGTCTGGCTTAATCGTTAAACCTGGAAGAGTTGGACCTCTAGAGCTAGAATCTGCCATGACGTCTTCGACAAATTGACTATTGAACGTAATTGAATAGGCATCCTCAGCTTCATTTATCTTAGCAAGAATAGCTTGTCCTTCTTCTTGAGAAAGACTAAATGTAGGTACATAATCACCAGGCTCACCTAATGTTCCACCAAAGTTGCCAGGAGCATTATTGAAAATGATGACTGCTTCTGCACCTGCATTTTGTGCATTTACTGATTTCTCTCCGAAAGAAATAGCTCCACGTTGGATTAGAGCCACTTTTCCAGTAAGGTCTTTGCCAACAAGATCACTAGGTTGACCCAATCCAGCATATTCTATTTCAAACGTTTCACCAGCTATCTCTTCAACGTCTGGAGAGTATGACATGATACCGAGATAAACAGTGTCAAGCCCGTCCCCATAAGCAACTGGCTCATAGAGTGGTGGGTAAGAAGAACCCACAGAAATAGCAAGGTCTGATGTTGCAGGAATTCCAACCGTATATGGTTCTGGACCGGCATTTCCGTTAGATGTAACTGAAATGACTCCGTCAAGAGTTGAATAGTTTAAAGCAATGGAGATAGGGTCATAACGTGTATTTACATCTGCACCTAATGAAAGATTAATAACATCCATTCCATCAAGAGTAGCCCGCTCAATGGCAGCAAGAATATCTTCTGTTGTACCTCCACTAGGTCCTAAAACACGATATGCGTAGATATCAGAATTATACGCTACTCCACGAGTCAAACCTGTTGCACTGTTAGGGTCATCAGGATTTCCACGCCCTCCGACTGTACCAGCTACGTGAGTTCCATGGTCTGTCTCAAACCCTGGAATATTAGACTCCATTGGATCGTCATCATTATCCACAAAATCATAACCACCTTTATACGCATCTGCTAAGCTAGGGTGGTTATAATCAATTCCTGTATCTAAAATCCCTACTTTAATTCCAGTTCCATCAAAACCAAGATCCCAGAAAAAGTTCGACCCAATATGTGGAGCACTTTTATCCATGCTTGGAGTTATGCTATCCATTGGATCAACATTGAAAATGATGTCTTCATAGATGGCTTTTACGCCAGGGATTTCGAGCAGTCGATCAACCTGATCCGCTGCAATTGTTAGGGAATATCCGTTAAAAACATGAGAATATTGGCGATTAATTGAAGCGTTTAGCTTCTTCGCTGCAGTAGCAAAGCTTTCTTGCTCCGCTGTAAGTGTTCTTTGGTGAGCAACATCTGACTTGAGCAAACCGCTTTTCACCATTGCTCTGTAAGCAGCTGTAGGTTCAGTTTGAAGCTCAACAATAACAGTAATTCTTTCTTGGCTATCTGAGGCAGGAACAAAATTCTGTGCCTGTACAAGCTCATTTGAAGAAACTACACTGCCATCTTCCCTCTCGGCTTGAAACTGAGAGCGAGACACCGAAGCGCTGTTTTTGGACTGTTCCACAAGCTCTAGCTTATCCTTGTGATCAATAGAGGCTGAATCTACCTGGATGGAAGGAAGTGAAAGAGAATCTACTTGTAAAGTAGAAATGAGATTCTTTTCTCCGTTACCTAAAGCAAAGGATGGGAAGGCTAAAGTTAAAACTAGAGTAAGAACTAGCCAAAATGAGAACCGTTTTTTACTATTTTTTGTTCGATTGTGTGACATCGAATCCCTCCTAATCTAATCTTTTACGACAAAACAAACCAAGCCAGGGTCAACATACTAGAGTTGCTTCCAATCCCTCCTTTCTCTGACCGACTTCCTTGACTGACCTAGGAGTGCGTGTGTCATACTATGTATGTCAACACTAAGTGTAATAGATAGATTAGGAAAATAATGTCATAATATAAGAATCGTTTTTTCAAAGATTGTGCGAATATTCAACCAAATTTGACATGAATGGGAAGGATCATCTTTTTTTTGCGGCGTACAATTCGTAGGGAATGCTGTAGAATCAAGATACTTGTCCAAAAATAGCAAAACATTTGATTGTTAAGTGAGAATATGATAGTTTTTAAAGGAGTTCATAGCTTTCAAATGAAATAAATTTGAGAATTGAGAAAAAGGAGAGATTCGTAATGGCAAATGTAACATTTAAAGGAAATCCAGTTACTTTATTAGGAAGTGAAGTGAAGGTAGGGGACAAAGCCCCTGATTTTACAGTATTAGCGAATGACCTATCTCCTGTAACACTTAATGACTCAAAAGGAACAGTACGTATCATCAGTGTTGTTCCATCCCTTGATACAGGTGTATGTGATCAGCAGACTCGTAGGTTTAATGAAGAAGCAAGCAATCTTACTGGTGTCAAAATTTTAACGGTTAGTGTGGATCTACCATTTGCTCAAAAGCGTTGGTGTGGAGCAGCAGGAATTGAAAATGTTCAAACTGTATCTGATCATCGTGAGCTATCATTTGGAAAAGCTTACGGAATTGCGATTGAAGAGCTTCGTTTATTAGCACGTGGTGTATTCGTTATTGATAAGAATGATCAAGTTGTTCATGCTGAATATGTACCAGAAGCTACGGAGCACCCTAATTATGAGGCTGCAGTAGAAGCGGCAAAAGCAGCTAGTAATCAGTAATCAGCTACAAAAAAGTGTCAAATTTAAAAAGTAAAGCTTCCCTTTCACAAAGTTGAAGAGGGGAGCTTTTTTGTTTGAGTTATTACCTTTTCATTTATTGGACAAAATATGAAGAAAGAAATGAACTAAAATTTTTTGAGCTTTCTAGTTGCCAAATTCATGTTGTACTCCTATAATGAAAGTTGCACTATAAAGACATAAAAACATATAGGAATAGGGTGGATTAAAAAATGAAGACTTCTAGAAAAAATATTCTGCTTTTCTTCTCTCTTTTACTTACTGCCATTCTGGTTTTGGGCTGTGGACAAAGTCAAGATACTCCGAATGAGGAGTCAACAGGAGATACGTCTGGATCTTCTGAAAATGATGTGAACCAAGATATATCAGAAAATGGTGAAGAAACTCTCTATGATAAAATTCAAGCCGAAGGTAAGCTGCGTATTGGAACAGAAGGAACCTACGCTCCTTTCACCTTTCACGACGATACGGGCAAGCTTACTGGTTTTGATGTAGAGATAGCTGAAGCCATTGCTGAACAGCTTGGTCTTGAGCCTGTATTTATGGAGACTCAATGGGATGGAATGTTTGCTGGATTAGATGCGCAGAGATTTGATCTGATTGCTAACCAGGTTGGAATAAGACCTGACCGTCAAGAAAAATATGATTTCTCAGATCCGTATATTACATCAACTGCTGTTTTAGTAACTCATGAAGATAATCAAGCTGTAAATGATTTTGAGGATATAGAGAATCTTAAAGCGGCTCAAACATTAACTAGTAATTTGACGGATATTGCTAGAGAGAATGGGGCAGAGATTGTAGCTGTTGAAGGGTTTAACCAAGCCATAGAACTTCTCGTTTCAAAGAGAGTAGATATTACGATTAATGATGGCTTGTCGCTTTTAGATTTCTTAAATCAAAGACCAGAAACACCAATTAAAATTGTGGCTAAGCATGAGGATGCCGCCTATAATGGCTTTATGTTCAGAAAGGGAAACCCGGAGCTGGTTGAAGCAGTAAATGAAGCATTAGAAGAAATTAAAGCAAATGGAACGTATTTAGAAATCTCTGAGAAATGGTTTGGCACCGATGTTTCTGAGTAACTTTTTTGAAAACCCCGATCGAGTGATTCGCTTGTGGGAAATTGCACAAAGCTCCTTTTGGCCTTTGCTTGAGGGAGCTTTAAAATTTTCAATTCCATTAGCTCTGATTTCCTTTGCCATAGGATTAATGTTAGCAGTCCTAACTGCTGTGGCCAGACTATCTGGACTTTGGCCGTTGCGTTTACTAGCTCGGTTCTATGTTTCCATCATTCGCGGGACTCCTCTGCTGGTTCAGCTTTTCATTATCTTCTACGGATTACCCAACTTAGGAATAGTCATTGAACCATTTCCTTCTGCGGTAATAGGCTTTTCCTTGAGTGTTGGAGCTTATGGGTCTGAGATTGTTCGAGCTGCGATTTTATCCATACCAAAAGGACAATGGGAAGCGGCTTCCTCCATTGGTATGACGTATGCTCAGTCGCTAAGAAGAATTGTATTACCTCAGGCCGCAAGAGTTTCTATACCTCCGTTATCCAACTCGTTTATTAGTCTAGTGAAGGATACATCGTTAGCGGCCGTTATTCTTGTTCCGGAGATGTTTAGAAGAGCACAGGAAATTGCTGCTTTCCGTTATGAGCACTTATTAATTTATGTTGAAGCGGCGTTAATCTATTGGGTAATATGTATGATTCTATCCTTTGTACAGGATCAAATAGAGGCAAAATTAGATCGGTATGTAGCTAAATAAACTAGAAAGGAGGAATAAACGTTGATTTCCATACGAAATGTGCACAAGTCGTTTAATGACCTACAGGTGCTTAGAGGTATTGACTTAGAGGTGGAGAAGGGGAAGGTCGTGGTTATTATCGGTCCTTCTGGCTCAGGAAAAACCACTCTGTTACGCTGTCTCAATGTACTTGAAATTCCAACACAAGGCACTGTATCCATTGATCAGCTTTCTCTTAGCTTTGAGCAAAAGGTAGTCAAAAAGCAGTTGTTGGAGCTACGTCGAAAAACAGGGATGGTGTTTCAAAGCTATAACCTATTTCCACATAAAACGGCATTGGAGAACGTAATGGAAGGGCCAATGATAGTGAAGGGTCTGCCTAAGGAACGTGTCGTTTCATTAGCACAAGGGCTATTGGAAAAGGTAGGATTAGGGGAAAAAGCAGATCAGTATCCTCATCAGTTATCTGGTGGACAACAGCAGCGAGTTGGGATTGCCAGAGCCTTAGCTATGGAGCCGAGTGTCATGCTTTTTGATGAGCCTACTTCCGCTCTTGATCCTGAGCTAGTCGGTGAAGTGCTAAAGGTAATGAAGGATTTGGCACAGGAGGGCATGACCATGGTTGTTGTGACTCATGAAATGAAGTTCGCAAAAGGGGTCGCGGACGAAGTTGTATTTATGGATCAGGGTGTCATAGTTGAGAGGGGGAGACCAGAGGATGTTTTTAATCAGCCTAAGCAGGAACGTACAAAACAGTTTCTTTCCTTAATTGAATAAGGATTAAAAAAGATAACTAGCCGTTTTGTTGATTAGATGGATATGCTAGACTAAGAGGAAATATAATTTAGGCTAGCAGGAGGTAAAAATGTCGTATAAGGCTGCACTGGAGACGTACATTAACGCTACGAATACTCATGATTTTACTCAGGTTGAACAAGTCCTACATCCGGATGCTGTTTATTGGTTTTCAGATAAAACATGTACAAGTATAGATGAAATCAAAGATTACTTTAACAGGGCTTGGGATATGATTAAAGAGGAGAAGTATACAGCAACAGAAATACAATGGATTGCTGCTGATCAGCACGTAGCCACATGTATTTATACGTATAACTACGAGGGCTATCTTGAAGGTGGTTTTGTTTCTGGAAAAGGTAGAGCAACCAATGTGTTTACTCAAGTAGATGGTAAATGGAAGCTTATACATGAGCATCTGAGCAGCCTATCTTCCTCATAAGGATCAGAGTGAGATGTTGTACCTTTTTAGGATTCGTTTGCTCATCATGTTGTCTTATCATATAATAGGTTTACGAATAGAGTAGAGGAGAGAGAACAGTAATGCTACATAAAACCTGGCAAAACGATCAGACAATTAAAACGGTAAAATGTATCCATACAAACGCAGAAAAATTCGTGGTCAATAAAGTATTAACTGAAGGTAAAACATACGAAGTAAAAAATGAAACAGATGAGTTTTATTTTATTATTGATAACTCCGGCAAGGTTGGCGGATTCTATAAGGACTATTTTGAAGAGGTTTAGTATACAAGCTCATGCAAGCTAAGGCAATGGATTTAGAAATTCGAATTCATTGCTTTTTAGATTAAGGTAACTAAGATTTTGGTGAAATATGTAGAAAAGATTGAAAAGAGCATGCTGGATGCACATAACCCAGTCATGCTCTTTTTTTACATAGTCATCTGAATACATCACTTTTTATACTAGCTTTGTTGTCCACTCTTCACAGTTCCAGACATCAGTAGCCACATCATGATAGAATTCAGGCTCGTGACAGATTAACAGGATACTACCTTTGTATTCCTTGAGCGCACGCTTCAATTCGTCTTTAGCCTCAACGTCCAAGTGATTTGTAGGCTCATCGAGGACAAGAAGATTTGTCTCCATATTAATGAGCTTACATAAACGAACCTTTGCTTTTTCTCCTCCACTTAGGACAACTACTTTACTCTCAATGTGTTTGGTTGTAAGTCCACACTTTGCTAAAGCAGAGCGTACTTCAAATTGAGTAAAGGCAGGGAAGTGCTGCCAAATTTCTTCAATACAGGTAATATCACTTGGGTATTTTGCTTCCTGCTCAAAGTAGCCAATATGCAGATAATCTCCGAGCTCCACATTTCCTGAAATTGGTTTATTTTGACCAAGTATACTTTTTAGCAGAGTTGTCTTACCAATCCCGTTAGCCCCCATTAGAGCAATTTTTTGCCCTCGTTCCATTTGCAGATTAAGTGGCTTTGACAAAGGCTCATCATAGCCAATAACCAAATCCTTAGCTTCAAAAATAAGCTTACCTGACGTACGTGCAGGCTTGAAGTTGAACTGTGGTTTAGGCTTTTCTTTAGCTAGCTCAATCACTTCCATTTTATCAAGCTTCTTTTGACGAGACATAGCCATATTACGAGTGGATACCCTGGCTTTATTGCGTTGAACAAAATCCTTGAGCTCTGAGATTTCCTGCTGCTGTCTTTTATAAGCAGATTCAAGCTGCTGCTTTTTTGCTTCATAAATCTGAAGGAAATTATCATAGTCACCTACATAACGGTTAAGCTCTTGACTTTCCATATGATAGATCAGATTAATGACACTATTGAGAAATGGAATGTCATGAGAGATCAAAATG
Organism: Bacillus horti; assembly: GCF_030813115.1. NCBI lineage: Bacteria > Bacillati > Bacillota > Bacilli > Caryophanales > Bacillaceae > Caldalkalibacillus > Caldalkalibacillus horti. The sequence continues at coordinate 58,809 of NZ_JAUSTY010000006.1, forward strand.
AACGCATTTTCATAATCTAATAAATAGCGCTTCAGCCATTCGATATGCTGCTCATCAAGATAGTTTGTCGGCTCATCTAGTAGAAGAATATCAGGTTTTTCTAGTAAAAGCTTAGCGAGAAGAACCTTTGTTCTTTGACCACCACTAAGATCCTGAACATCACGCTCAAGACCAACATCCTCAAGCCCTAGTCCTCTGGCAATCTCCTCTACCTTGGAATCAATCACATAGAAGTCATTATTCGTCAGCATATCCTGGATGGTTCCAACATCCTCAAGAAGCTGCTCTAGCTCCTCTGGACTGACTTCTCCCATTTTTTCATACAGCTGATTCATTTCCGCTTCCAGATCAAAGAGATACTTGAAAGCATCTCGAAGGACATCTCTAATCGTTTTACCACGTTCTAGAACAGTATGCTGATCTAGATAGCCTACGCGGACATTTTTGGCCCATTCAACGGTACCTTCATCAGGCTCAAGCTTGTTTGTAATAATATTCATAAATGTCGATTTTCCTTCACCATTAGCCCCTATTAGACCAATGTGCTCTCCTTTTAGAAGACGAAAGGATACGTCATTAAAAATGGCTCGGTCACCGAAGCCATGACTTAGTTTTTTAACAGTTAAAATACTCATATTTAACACCTTTCCATATCAGGCTATAATCCTTCTTTATTATAAACGACATGTACGGGTTTTCAAAGAGATGAAGTGAAAGAACTTAGTAATGGATAATATCTATTTCTCCTGTAGTAATTCTTTTACGATAGGAAATCTTATTTGTCAGGTCAACAAGGGATAAAAATAATCGTTTCCCAGCGCCGGTATCAATGCCAATCCTATCGTCCTTCCATAAAATATGACCAAACTTAGCACCTATTCTGCTTGTTAGAGTATGACCAAATACAATTTGTTTTCCCCTGATCGGAAAGTTTGAGTGAAAGAACTCATCTCGAATAGTGGTTAAATCTGTAATGCTCTGATTTTGTAATTCTACTCCGGCTCTTACACCTGCATGAGCGTAAATGTATTGATCGTCCGCTTTCCAGAGAGGCATTTGTAGAAGAAATTGTCTCATTCTCTCCGTAAGCGGAGCAGCTAACTGATTTCGTTTATGATCAAGGACATCCTGCTCATGGTTTCCTCGAATTACCCATGCTCCCTGTTGCTTTAAAGAATATACAATCTCTAATGTGCCCAAGGAATCAGGCCCTTTATGAATATAATCACCAAGCAGAACTAATTGGTCCTGCTCAGGAGAGTATTGAGCGGTAGTGAGTAATTCCAATAAGCTTTCCCCATGCCCGTGAATATCTGATATAACTAATCTTCTGTTCATATAGACCTCGCTCGTTCATACATTATTATCATGTTATGAGGGATAAATAAAGGTTTTAGCAGTTGGGAATTGAAGCTGTATCGTTCGTCCGGTCTCTATTTCTTCTATTGTTGAGACAGTAATACTGCATTGTTCCGTTAGTTGGATGAACACGCGCCATTTTCTACCCTCATAAATCTTATGCGTAACCTGACCCTGCAATCTGTTTAGCTGTGTGGTTGAATCAGATTCAGTACACCAGTCATTAGTGACAAGCTCTATGTCCTCTGGATGAAAAAACACATCAACTTGCTGCCCAGTTGAGTAGGCTGAGGAATGAGCATTTTCTTCTTTTTGTTGCAGCACACCGTACAGCTCTTGTCCAGCAAACTGAAAGGAGCTAAGCTTGTCAGAATGCTTAGTTCCAGCAGTTCCTGACAATTGATTCATATAGCCAAGCAGTTGAGCCACCCACGGTGATTTAGGTGTCTCAAAAACCTCTTTTGGTGTAGCAAACTGCTCAATAAGGCCATCCTTTAGAATCATTAAGCGATCTGCGAGGGCAAACGCTTCGTACATATCATGAGTTACATATAATACAGTTACACCAAGCTTGCGTAGTAGGAAGGAGAGCTCGTTACGCATATGCATTCTCAGCTTTATATCAAGATTTGAAAGAGGCTCGTCCATAAGCAAGAGCCTAGGTTTAGTTGCTAACGCTCTAGCAATTCCGATTCGCTGCTGCTGTCCCCCAGAGAGATGGGCAGGTAGACGCTGTAATAAACCATGTAGATTCAATAGCTCTACGAGTTCATTTACACGGATTTCCCGTTCTTTAGCGGATATCTTCTGTCTTTTTAATCCGTAAACAATATTTTCATATACACTCATATGGGGCCACAAGGCGTAGTCCTGAAACACCATGTTGATCTGTCTTTTTTCCGGAGGGAGCGAACGCTTCTTATTGGCGACAAGTGTTTGATTCATATAAATCTCTCCTTCATAGGGCTGTTGAATCCCGGCAATCTGCTGAAGCAGTGTTGATTTACCACAGCCTGAAGGACCTAATATACAGATGATTTCTCCTTCCTGCATCGAAAAGGATACATCACGGAGGGCGTATACTTGGTTGAATTTTTGCTGGAGCTGATGAACCTCTAAAATCGTTGACATTTATTCACCCTTCTTTCTGTCTAAGTAAGCAAAGATTCTTTTACCTACAAAGTCTAAAGTAGTAATGATTGCTAGTATGATCGCTCCACTTACAATCGTAGCGGCCGTTGAGTAGCCGTAATTGAACTGTTCAAAGGATTTATCTATAGTAACTGGCAGTAAGTAATAATTAGGGGGATAAAGCATTTTGGCAATAGCTAAGTCATAGATGCTTGTACCAAACGCTGCAAGTACAGCAATCAGCAATGAATTTTTGGCCAGTGGTAAAATAATTGTGCTCATTTGTTGCAGCTTACCTGAGCCCTGTATAGCAGAAGCATAAACCATATTTTTAGGGATTTTTGCAAAGGCTCCACTTTGCAAACGAACAGCAAAGGGGATGGCTCCAGCAATAGCAGCAAGAATGACAATCCATACCGTACCGTAAAGATTTAAATGAATCGCTTCAAGCCATTTTTGATTCCAAATAAAAATGTAACCAATCCCTAATACAACACCTGGAACAACTAATGAGATGAGAGAAACGGATTGAATAACACCTTTTAGCTTAAAGGAAGTGAAGAATAGAACATACGATACAAAAAAACCAATCACAATACTAATAAAAGCCGCAAATCCAGCAATCATAAGTGAGTTTGTTAAACTTTCCAAAAATCTTTCGTCCTGAAGAATTTGTACATAATGATGAATGGTGAAGTTATTTAAAGCGATCCCTGATCCAAGGCTCTGCATAATGGATACAAAAAAGCTGGAGCCTATTGGAATACCAATCACAATGGCTATAAAAGACAAATTTCCGATAGTAAGAAGTGGACTGTATTTTGTTTCTTTTGCCTGAAACTTTACAGCCTGTGAATTTAGAAAATCAAATCTAGCCTTCTTCATCACAAAAAATAAGAACAATAGAGCTAGGATAAGAATTAAAACAAGATAAAAGGATAAAACTCCTGCCTGATCAAACCTAGTTGGCGAGGTATAAATCGCTGTATAAATCGAGTATGGCAGGGTAGGGAAGCGGTATACAGTTGCTAACGCTGAAGGCAAGCCAAAGTCACCAATTGTATCCATAAACACCAAAGCCCAGCCTGCTAAGAAAGCAGGGTATAGCATAGGGATATGAATAGTACGCCAAAGGGTAAATGGATGAGCACCGCATAGCCTTGCCGCATCCTCATATTTAGAAACGTTCCATTCAAGTGCAGCTGCAACGGCCAAATAAGCTAGTGAAAATTTGCTCAGAGTCATAATTAGGATTAAGCCCGAAGGACGAAAAATAACGGTATTGACCCAATCCCAGCCTAATGCTTGACTAGCTATCCCAGCTGATCCGGCAAATAGAATCCAGCCTTGAGCTAAGATAAAGGAGGGAGTAATTAAAAGCAGCCAAACAGCTAGGCCTAGAAGCTTTGCCGTTTTAAAGGACCAGCGAGTACGAACAAGGGCTAATGTTCCTCCGAGAATTGTTCCACAAAGCCCTGTTCCTGCTGCTAAGATCAATGAATTTTTTAAGGAATGACTCCATAATGGGCGGTTAAAGATGTCGAGTAGCTGAGAAAATCCTGAGTACACTCTATGCCCAAAGAAGAAGCCAGGAAATACAATTTGAAGTAAGACGGATAATAAGGGCAAAAGAATCAAGATAAAAAGGATAAGGGTCATCCCCACACCCAAAAAGTTAACTTGGGAGGGGAATGCACCTTTCATTGAGAGTGTTCCTTTTGTTTTTAAACGCATAATTAAAGGTCCTTTCTAATCTCTAATCTATTGGACAGCTCGATCAGCAAACCATTGCTTAATATAGGATTCATATTCAGATGCCCATTTAACATCTGGCAGGGCGAGAACAGGGTCCTTTTCTCTGGCAGGGTTAGGTGAAACATCTTTTACGAATGGGGTAAAGTAGCCTTCTGTATCATCAAGAGCTGTGAGCTGGTTTTGTGTTTCTGGATCTAATAGAAACTCAATAAAAGCTTTGGCTACCTCTACATTTTCAGTGTGTTTGCCAATCGCAGCTACACGGACAGATCCAGGAGAACCTTCTTCAGGCCAGATCATTTCGATAGGCTCACCAGCTTGCATTAAGGCGTAACCGTTATGCTCCTGTAAGGCAGCTGCGGCAACTTCTCCCGTAGCTACTGCGTTTCCTACTGGACCGTTTTTAGGGAATACATGCAGGTTTTTCTGACTGAATAATTGGTCAAACATTTCTTCAGCCGGCTCCATTCCAAGATCATAGAAAAACCATGAAACGACTGGATAAGCTGGTGCAGCTATTCCTGGATCAGCCATAGCTATGGGTTGGTCTAAGCTGAAAAACTCTTCCCATGTTTGTGGTGCATCAGAAGGGTCTATGAGATTAGTGTTATAAGCAATGGTAGCTGCAGCATGAACACCTGTAGGGAAATAAGCGTTGTTTGGGTGAAGTAGCTCTTTTCCTTGCTCATTTAGATTCTCTAAATTACTCGGCTCCCAATCCTTTAAGAAGAAGCCTCTTTCTGCTAAGCCATACAATGAGGCATGTCCATCTAGCCAAATCACATCCCATTGTGGGTTACCTTGTTCCGCTTCAACTCGAGATAGCACCTCACCGCCACCTCCATGAACGACCTCTACTTCATAGCCAGTCGCTTCTTTAAACATATCTCCAATGACATCAACAAAGTCATTAGCGTAAAGCACGATTGGTTTATTCTGTGCAGGTGTTTCAGTGTTTTCTGTTGCCCTATCATTGTCATTGTTTGCCCCTTGATTCGCTAAAGGTTGTGCTTGTGATTCTTGATCACCACATGCTGTAAGAACTAGCATGGCAAGGGCTAAAAGAGAAATAAGGAAAAAGGATGTTCGAAAAGATGATTTGCGTATTGTCATGGGTACTCCTCCAATTTGTCAGTAATGTTGTGAACGACTTCATTCTAGCAGTGTGATATAAACTAAGATTTAATAGCGTGTTAAGGCTTTGTTAAGTTTTATCTAATCTATTGAAATTAAATTAGATTTTATCTATGATAGGGCTGATTGCTGAGGTGCAAAGGAGGTCTGATCTATGAATTTACAGCAGCTTAAGGTATTTGTTCTAGCGTGTAAGGAGAAGAAGCTTAAGACGGTAGCTGAACGATTGGATGTAAAGCAGCCGACCGTTAGCTTTCATCTAAATCGATTGGAGGAGGAATGCGGAGTCCCGTTGTTTAAATCCTCATCTAATCGAATTGTGGAATTAACTCCTGAGGGACAAGCTCTTTATCCATATGCCCTACAAATGACTATTTTGGCTGAAGAGCTTGAATATCATATTGCTCATTTTCAGGAGAAGCAAAAGGGACAGCTTCGCATAGGTTCAACATATACACCAGCTACATATTTGCTTCCAGAGTATCTTGCCTCATTTAAGAGTAAGCATAATCAGATTCAGCTTTCTTTAGAGGTAAAGCCTGCTCACAGTATTCTAGACCGATTAAAAAACTATGAGCTTGATCTAGGCATTATTTCATACAGTCATTTAAACGATTCGTTGATTTTGGCTGAAGAACTGTTTGAGGACCAGCTCGTCCTTTTACTACATCCAAAGAACCCCTTGGCTAAGAAAGACAAAATTGAGCTATCAGATATAAAAAAGCAATGGTTTGTTATGCATGAAGAGGGATCGATGTCACGTACATTGATTGAAGATTGGACGACACAGCATAATATGAAGCTACAGACGTTGATGGAGGTTTCAGCAACAGAAACGATGAAGGAAGCCGTTAAGCAAAATATTGGGGTAGCTATCGTATCCGAGCGCTGTTCCCTACAGGAGATCAAGAGAGGGGAGGTTGTGATCAAGAAGCTACCAGCCTTTAAGCAGGAGCGCTTTATTTATATGATTCGACACAAAGAACGAGTACAATCTCCAATCAGTCAGAGCTTCACGAAGGGCTGTGTTGACTTTTTTTCTAAATATCAATCTTAGGTCTTAGAGTTAATCGCGAGGTTACATGGTAATATAGAAATGTGTAGGTCAATATGTAAGTCATGTCGTCGTTTACAAGGGAGAGAGAAATGAAAAGGAAAACCATACAGTTAGCAGTTATTTGTGTATTACTTCTTCTTGTACCATTTCCAGCATTCACTTCCGGAGCGCAGGGAGCTGAGGGAAGACCTTTTACTGCTGAGCATGTAGAAGAATTTGTAGACCACTATATCATGAGTAGTATGGAGGAAATGTATATTCCAGGGACAGTCATAATTGTCGTTAAAGATGGGGAGGTCCTCTTTGAAAAAGGATATGGCTACGACAATGTCGAACTTGAAAGAGCTGTTGATCCAGGTGCATCACTTTTTCGGATAGGATCTGTCACTAAGCTTTTTACAGCTACAGCTATTATGCAGTTAGTTGAACAGGGAAGGCTGGATTTAGATCAGGATGTAAATCAGTATTTAGATGGCTTCCAAGTAGACACAGGTGGTTACGCTCCTATTCAGCTCAGGCATTTGTTAACTCACACGGCAGGATTTGAAGAGAAAAATTTTGGGATGGCTGCTGAGCATTATGAAAATAGAGTACCATTGAAAGAGTATGTCACGAATAATCAGCCTAATGTGATCCGCACACCGGGTGAATATATCCAGTACAGTAATTATGGAATAGGATTATTAGGAGTCATTATTGAAGATGTTTCGGGATTGAGCTATGAAGACTACATAAAGCAGTACATACTTGAGCCTTTAAATATGCAGAACACGTACGTGATGTTAAATGAGGATGTCGAGGAGGGATTAGCAAAAGAATATAGTTATGCAAATGATCAATATACTGAGCTTTCCTTGTATGATTATAACTATCCTCCAGCCGGATCAATGATATCAACGGCAGAGGATATGGCCAAGTTTATACAAGCACACCTTAACCTTGGTGAGCTTAATGGGGTACGAATTATGGAAGCTTCTACAGCAGAGCTTATGCATGATCGTCAGTTTTCGCAGCATCCCCTAGTGCAAGGCTTTGGCTTTGGTTTTTTCGAGAATCTTTATAATCAGCTACGTATTCTAGAGCATGGCGGGAACACAGACGGCTCTAATAGCATGTTCATGATTGAGAAGGAGAGCAATTGGGGCTTATTTATATCCAATAATGGGGTAAATGGTGCTTATCCAATCCACATTTTTGGCAAGAAGTTTGTAGATGAATTCTTTCCTAATCCTCAAACGCAAGCTCCTGTAAATCATTCTGGCGTAGAGCTAGAAGAGGACTTAACACGCTACCAAGGTATTTATCACTTGAATCGTTATGGACATGATGATATTTCGAAGTTTGTTTTAGCGATTAATCCATCGTTACATGTTAAGGTCAATGAAGAACAAGGTCTACAGGTTACGTTTTTTGGAGAGACCGTAAACTATGAGCAGGTTGAACCATTAGTATTTTTTAATCCTCTGGCGAACCAGTATATTGCTTTTGAAGAGGACGCGAACGGTGCGATTACTCATCTTTTTGACAGCATGGTTTTTGAAAAGAAAAAATGGTATGAAGATACGTTGCTTCATGCTATCCTAGCAGGTGCTTTGTTACTTTTTTCTATTGCTATATTACTTACTATAGCGATTCGTTTCTTCATTAAACGAATCAGAAAAAAGAAGCACATAGACATAGGAGGGCATGCTAAGTCTTTGAAGTGGCTATCTCTTTCTAAAAACACGCTAGTATTAAACAGCCTTATCTTTATTCTCTTTATTATGCTAATCGGTATTGGTTTGGTAAATATGATGAGCTCAGGGGGCTTTTCCTTTGAATTACCTATCATCTTTATAGTTGCTTTCATAGCTCCAATTCTTATGGTCGGTTTAACTCTGTTTTTGGGATTTGCTTTAGTTAAGCTTTGGATGACCAGAGCGGGAACGATAATGAACAAAATGACGATGACGCTTTATTTTATGGTATCTCTATCATTCTTACTTGTTTTACATTATTACAATTGGATTGGCTTTAACTTCTAAAACGAGTTAAAATCCTATGATTTCAAAAGAGTAATGGAGTATGTGTATCCATTGCTCTTTTTATCTCGCGAATATTTCAAGAACTTAGTTAAAATGAGTTGTTCTCTGCCCTTATCATTCGTAGTTAAGAGTGGTATAATGGCAAAAGTAAGTCAGCAAAATGACAAGAATGTGTAAGTGAAAATGGAGGATTAACCATATTATGATTACAGTAAATAATGTCAGTCTTCGCTTTGGAGACCGCAAACTATTTGAAGAGGTAAATATTAAGTTTACTCCTGGAAACTGCTACGGGTTAATAGGAGCAAATGGAGCAGGTAAATCAACTTTTCTTAAAATATTGTCAGGAGATATTGAGCCTCTAACAGGTGATGTTCATATTACTCCGGGAGAGCGCTTAGCCGTCTTAAAGCAGAACCACTTTGAATATGAGCAAGTAGAGGTTATTGAAACGGTTATTCGTGGACACAAGCGCTTGTATGAAGTGATGCAGGAGAAAAATGAGTTATATATGAAGCCTGAATTCTCCGAGGAGGATGGGATTAAAGTAGCCGAGCTTGAAGGTGAATTTGCTGAGATGAACGGCTGGGAGGCTGAATCAGAAGCAGCTATCCTTTTAAAAGGATTAGGTATTGCTGAAGATCTACACAATAAAAAGATGGAAGAGCTAGATGGTGGAGATAAGGTAAAGGTCTTATTAGCTCAAGCGTTATTTGGTAAGCCAGACATCCTTTTACTTGATGAGCCGACAAACCACTTGGATCACCAAGCGATTCTATGGCTAGAGGAGTTTCTAATTAATTTTGAAAACACGGTAATTGTCGTGTCCCACGATCGTTATTTCTTAAATAAGGTTTGTACACACATTGCTGACGTGGACTTTAATAAAATTCAGCTATACGTCGGAAACTATGATTTCTGGTATGAGTCAAGTCAATTAGCGTTGAAGCTTACACAAGAGGCGAACAAAAAGAAGGAAGAAAAGGTTAAAGAGCTACAATCCTTTATCGCACGCTTTAGTGCGAATGCCTCTAAGTCGAAGCAAGCGACGTCTCGTAAGAAGCTTTTAGATAAAATCACGCTTGACGATATTAGACCTTCTACTCGTAAGTATCCTTACGTAGCTTTCACGCCAAACCGGGAGATCGGAAATGATTTACTACATGTTGAAGGCTTATCGAAAACAGTTGACGGAGAAAAACTGCTAGACAACGTTAGCTTTATGGTCAACAAAGGAGATAAGATTGCTTTTGTAGGACGTGATGAGGCAGCCAGAACCACTTTATTTAAAATCTTGATGGGTGAGCTAGAAGCCGATCAAGGGAGCTATAAATGGGGAGTGACTACTTCTCAGGCCTATTTTCCAAAGGATAACTCCAAGTTCTTTGAAAATAATGAGCAGAATCTTGTGGAATGGCTACGTGACTTTTCACCTGAGGATCAAAGCGAAAGCTTCCTTCGAGGCTTCCTAGGTAGAATGCTGTTCTCTGGAGACGAGGTATTGAAAAAGTCCAATGTCCTTTCTGGAGGAGAAAAGGTACGTTGTATGCTTTCTAAAATGATGCTCAGTGGTTCGAATGTACTGGTTTTTGATGAGCCAACGAACCATTTGGATTTAGAGTCTATTCAGGCGTTAAATAACGGTTTAATTAACTTTAAAGGGTCAATCCTGTTTACATCTCATGACCATCAGTTCGTACAAACAATTGCAAATCGCATTATTGAAATTACACCTAAGGGAATTATAGATCAACAATGTACGTTTGATGAGTACCTAGAGAATAAAGAGCTTCAAAGCAAAATTAATAGCATGTATGAATAAGATGAAGCATTTAAATGAGTTGTGTAAAAATTAGCAAGATGTATACGTAAATAATTTCGTTTATACATGATCTAAAAAGTCACCATTCGGTGGCTTTTTTGTTTGCACTATCTCCCCTGATATCACAAATATCTGTAGGGCACCCGTTAATGGAATAACTTTTTATTGTTTTTTAAAGTTTCATAGTTAAATGCTTCACTATAGATTTCACGCAGCTTAGTTGAGTTATCGTGCCACTTAATTGGTTTACCATTCACGATTTGGGTAAATACATCTAGACACCTATGCCATCCTGCTGCGGTATTCACTGCCCATGAATCATCGTCAAAAGTATGGGTAAAGATCATTCTGCATCCTTCATCCTCTTCATGTAATGAAATCTTTATCAGATCATCTACTTCACGAAAACCAAATAAATATGGCTTATCTAACTCTGTAATGGTGCTATCATATGTCGTTCCTTCTCCGTCATCGAAGGCAATTTTTCCACCAATTCTTAAATCCATCTCCCCTGTTGCGAAAGGGTACCATTGGGAGAAGTAACTAGGATTTGTAAGAACAAGGAAAACATCTTCTGGATTACTAGGGAAAAATCGTTCAAATCTCAAAGCATAACGGCCATTTGCCTCATGAAGTGTACCATATTCATTTATCATTTCATGCTCCTTCTTTTATCACTATTGTCCACTAACTCAAAGACACAAATAACAATACTTCTATTGTTTTCATGCTTTTATTGTACTAAACATTTAACTATTTTACAGTCTAAGAATTTATAAAATTTGATACAATGATTTCTTCAAATTTTATAAATTCTGGCTGCATGAAAAGCTTCCTCTAACGATGGACTAGGCAACCTCTTCGAGAGGGCTTCGATAGAAGCTTTTCTTATAATACCATTTTCGTGTTTTCAACAATCTGGCCCGATTGCGGAATCGCTTTTTATCGAAAGATGGGAACGTTCTAATGTCTTTAGGCGAATAAAAAGTATATAATAAATGTATCCACCTTCATACTATTTTTAAAGACTATTAGTAGCCGTAGCCGCTCACTAAGGTAGGAGGTCACAATGATTAAGCGTCTTGTTGTCACAGGCTATAAAGCGCATGAGCTAGGTATTTTTAATGAGAAAAAGCACCCTGGTTTTCCATACATCAAAAGAGCTCTAGAACAAAGGCTAAGGGTGTTGATTGATGAAGGATTAGAATGGGTTATTATAAGTGGTCAGCTCGGCGTAGAGCTCTGGACGGCTGAAATTGTGTTGGAATTAAAGCAGGAGTTCCCTGATATAAAGCTTGCTGTCCTCACCCCTTTTCTTAATCAGGAGCAAAACTGGAAGGAAGAAAAACAGGAGTATTATAGAGGTATTGTCAATCAAGTTGATTATGTGAACAGCATTACGAAGCGTGAATATGAAGGACCGTGGCAATTCAAAGCAAAAACGGAGTTTCTACTTGATAATAGTGATGCTTTACTCCTGCTGTACGACGATGAGAAGGAAGGTAGTCCAAAATTTTTACTGGAGGAGGCTAAAAAGAGGGCAGAAAAAGAGGGCTACGAGTATATGCAAATTACTTCTTATGATTTACAATTGCTTGTAGAGGAAGATTCATTCCATTCATAAAGGAGCTGTTAATAATGGCGAAATCAAACGCTAGAAAAAGGCGTGACAAGATGGTAAGAGAGGGTAAGCTAGATCCGACACTTTTGCGTAGCACACACTCAGGACTATATGAACGTAAGACAAAAACAATGAAAGAAAAATGGCTGCAGCATATGCAGAAATATAGGAATGACCTTCACATCCATAATGATGATGAAGGTTTTTTTTATCTCTTCGCGAAGGCTTCAAATAGAAGCTTTTTTTATTCTAAAAACTTCCCTAGTTTCATATATTGATATTGACGGAATGTCTGTAATCATGTACATTTTTAGATAGTGTGGTGTGAATGTTCTGTTATTTCGATACTAAGGAGGGAAGAACTTGCTTCGTGAGCGTATTTTTAAGCAATTAGAAAAAATGGATATGGGACAAAGGCAGTTAGCTAAAATCGTAAATGTTAGTGAGTCTACTATATCTAGGTATTTAAATGGCAGAGATGAGCTTAAATTTGAGTCAACATTAAGAATTGTACAGTATCTTTTTCCTGCACAGGAAAAGTCCTTAATAGTAGAATATGCCTTAACACAGAAAAGCTATAACGCTAGGTGCTGTTTAGAGTATTGTCTCATACATAATATTTGGGATGTAAATGATAGGATTATTGAAAAGCTATCCCATTCAGGAAACCCAATCGATCGAGAATGGGCAAAGATTTATGAATATGTATTAAACTATCATCGAAAAGACATGTCCGATGAAGAGCTTTTGGAGCAGGTACTAAAGTTTCATCCAAACTCATTTGAAGTAAACATGATGAAAAAAATATTACTAGGATATATCTACTTCTTTCAAAAGAATTTTAACCTTATGCTTGAGCATATTAGAGATTTAGATCAAAAGATCTTGGAGGTTAAAAGCACTTTTATACAAAGCTGCTTGGTGACAAGATACGGACTAATCATGATGCATGTTCACATGTTTCTAAATCATATACCAGAAACTCGCAGGCTTTGCGAGTTAGTCATTGAGCAATGTATGACAAACAATGCTAAGGCATCAGCCTATCATGCCTTAGGTCACTCCTACTTGTTTGAAGACTATGATAAGGCACAAATGTATCTTACCTTAGCCATGGAATTGTTTAAGAACGAAGGACGTCAGGAAAACTATCTTGAAGCCTATTACACCTTGTCATTTGTTCAGTCATACTGGCGAATTGAACGTGAATTTCCTTTTGAACTACATACACAAAAAGAGCTCGATGAATACATATTCTATCTCATTCAAAAGGGCGATATTGCGATAGCTAGGGAGATTTGTAAAAAGATGAACGTAGAGAGTATGGATGATTGGGAAAAAGCGTTCTATTATTATTATCTAGGCTTGATGGAGGATCATAAAACATTCTTTTATCAATCTGTTAGATATTTTCGTCAAGCACAAAATCGTTTTCACCTTCAATTGCCCATTTACGCTTTAAAAAATAAAAACGAAAATGAAACATTGCTTCAAATTTTTAATGATGATTAGAGGATCAGAAGGGGGTAAAGGAATATGAAAAAAGGATTACTGTTGATCACTTCACTAGCTCTAACCTTGGTTATAGTGGTTTCAAGTAGTAGCTCTGCAGAAGCATCACGCCCTGGTATAACGATCTTTCCTACTATAGCAGATGCTCCAACCATTCAATCTCCTGGTATCACTATTTTTCCAAAATAATTGTTGATAGCGTAAATGGGGATGTGGTTTTCTTGATCATATCAGCTTTGATAGGGTGAATGTCACTGTGGCATTCACCCTTTTCGTGATCTTTTTGCAATGAAGAATTTCCCAATTTCTTCTTGACAATAAAAAAAGTACAACATACCATTAAAACTAATAAAGTTATCGATAAAGTTATAGAAAGAAAGGATATTTTGAATGGAAGCAACTATTGAAAAATTGATGAATGAAACTAGAGCTGAACTTATTGAACACATTTTACCTTTTTGGATGAGTCTTAAGGATGAACAATATGGTGGTTATTACGGAAGAGTTGACTATCAGCTGAACGTTGACAGAATTGCTCCGAAGGGAGGAATAGCAGCTGCTCGATTGCTATGGACATTTTCTTCTGTTTACCGTTCTTTATATGATGAAAAGTATCTGCTTCATGCACAGCATGCCTATCATTTTTTAGTAGATAGGTTTATAGATCAAGAGTATGGCGGACTCTTTTGGATGGTGGATCATAAAGGAGAAGCCATTGATAACGACAAACATATTTACACACAAGCCTTTGCAGTCTATGCGCTTAGTGAGTATTATTTAGCTACTTCAGATCCAATGGCCTTAGAGCACGCCATAAAGCTTTTTGAACTAATTGAAGAAGTTGGCTATAATCCTGTGAAGAATGCATATAAAGAACAGTTCACTAGAAAGTGGGAAGAGATTCCTAATGATAAAATAGGAGACGAATTTATGGCTCCTATTACTACAAATACTCATTTACATATCTTAGAGGCGTATACAACTCTTTATAGGGCATATCCAGATGAGCGTGTTAAAGAACGTTTAACAAATCTGATCAAGATTTTTTATGAAAAGATTTATGATCGGACTGCTAAGTGTTTTCATGTTTTCTTTGATCAAAATTGGAAGGCGATAGGAAATATTAAATCCTATGGACATGATATTGAAACAAGCTGGTTAATTGATGAAGCATTAGAGGCGATAAGCCTTGAGGATGAGCGCTATCATCAGCTTGTTGTCGATGTAGCTTACAATATCGCAGATATCGCTATATTACCAGATGGCACAATAGCTAATGAAGAGCGTGATGGAAAACTGGATAAAACAAAGGTTTGGTGGGGTCAAACTGAGGCAATGATTGGCTTTACAAATGCTTTTCAACGAACAAATGATCAACGATTTCTAGGGCTTGTTGAAGGAATATGGGATTATGTGCAAAATCATTTGATTGACCAGCGTCCTAACGGTGAATGGTATTGGTCTATTGAGGCAGATGGTCAGCCTACAGCACGCGATATAGTAGAGCCATGGAAATGTCCCTATCATAACGTTAGATTTTGTCTTGAAGTTATGAGGAGGCTAGGGAATGATTGAGCGAAGTGAACTTATATCCCGAAATCTAAAGCTGTTAAATAAAAGCTAGCTTTGTAAGGGCTAAATGGGAGTATTTTTTTGTGGAGGATATAAATGAAATCAAATGTGACAATGAAGGATATTGCTGATCAATTGGGTGTAAGTAGTGTTACTGTCTCAAAGGCACTTAATGATAAAGAAGGGGTAAGCGTAGAGCTTAAAGCAAAAATTAAGCAGGTCGCTGAAGGTATGGGATATCGCTATAACACGTTAGCTAAGCAAATGAAGGAGGGATTAACCTATAACGTTGGAGTCATTATACCAGAACGATTTACGGGTCTAACTCAAACACAATCCTTCTATTTAAATATGTACCAAAGTATTGCAAAGGAATTAGAAAAGTCCGGCTACTATGGCATTTTACATATTTTAAATCGAGCAGATGAGGATAAACTGAATCTACCACGTATCTACAACGAAAAACGAGTAGATGCTTTTATATTTTTAGGACAAATCAATAAGACTTATATTGAAAAATTACAGGATGTAGAAATTCCAAAAATCTTTCTAGACTTTTATGATGAACAAGCTGATATTGATGCAGTGATTACGGATAACTTTTACGGAGCTTATGAAATGACTAACTATTTGATAAAGCATGGTCATAGAGAAATAGGTTTTGTAGGGAATTTATATTCAACAAGTAGTATTCAGGATCGTTTCTTAGGATTCTATAAATCATTACTAGAGCATAAGATAGAGCTCAATTATGCCTATGTTATCAAAGATCGCAATGAACACGGAGCCTTTATTGATTTAGAGCTGCCCGATAAGCTACCATCAGCGTTTGTATGTAACTGTGATCAGGTTGCTCATCATCTAGTAAATAAGCTGAAGGTGTTAGGTTATAGAATTCCAGAAGATTGCTCTATCGTTGGCTTTGATAATGACATATATGCCACGATAACGGAGCCAAGTCTTACAACCATTGAAGTAAATATCCAAGAGATGGCTAAACAAACAACTAAATCTATTGTTGAGAAAATACAGAATAACAACCAGTCCTTTGGGCGAATCTCGGTAAAGGGTAAGCTTATTTACAGAAATTCTGTAACGAAAGTAGCAGAAAGGTAAGGGAGTTGATTAGGATAAACTATGTTGCGAATAGATTTAACTGTAGACAAAGAGACATTACCTACAGTATTGAATGCAGATGATTTTAAACAACAGCTTATCGTCCGTAGCCTTTATGATTTAGCATAAGATTAACCAAAAATAAGGAGAACGTAAATGGCAGGAAGAATTGGTGTGGATCTAGGGGGAACTAATGTCAGAGTAGCCCTTGTTAATGATCAAGGTACTGTATTAGCTAGTCACTCAGAGAAGACTGAGGCTGAAAAAGGACCAGATTATATTATCGCTAAAATAATTAATATGATCGACAGGTATAAGAAAAAAGAGCCCATCAGAGGAATAGGGATAGGAGCACCTGGTCCACTAAACGCTAAAAAGGGTTTAATTTTAAACCCGCCTAATCTACCAGGATGGGATCATATTCCTCTTGTTCAAAAGCTAGAGAAGCATTTCCAAACGTCAGTAGTCTTAGATAACGACGCCAATGTGGCAGCTCTAGCTGAAGCTAAGGTAGGGAGTGGACAGGGCTATGAAAGTGTATTTTATCTTACGGTAAGCACAGGAATCGGTGGAGGATTTGTGATTAACGATAGGATTTACAGCGGGGCTCATGGCTATGCTGCTGAGATTGGCAACATGATTATTGATCCTAGCGGCTATAAGCACGCAAATATGAATCAAGGCTCATGGGAAAGCCTGGCTAGTGGTACAGCTATTGCACGGCAAGCTTTGAAGGAATTTGGTCACACAGGGGGAACAAAAGAAGTATTTACTCTTGCTCAAGAGGGTCATGAATCAGCCGTTAAAATTGTGCATCAAACGGTAGATTATTTAGCTATGGGGATAGCCAATATTGCTCATACGATTGACCCTGATGTTTTTGTGTTAGGGGGAGGCGTTATGAATTCCAAAACACTAATCTTAGAGCCTTTAAAGCAAAAGGTAAAAGAGTATGTTTACCCTGAGCTTGCTGAGTCCATTCATATTGTACACGCTTCATTAGAAGATCAGGCAGGAGTAGTCGGTGCAGCATTACTAATCTGACATGATGGAGGGAAATCTATGTATAATGATATGTCTTTGGAAGGCTTGAGGTCCTATCAAGGAAGTAGTCCAAAACCTACAGATTTTGATAGCTATTGGTCACGAGCACTTAAGGAGTTAGATGAGCAATCATTAGAGTACGAGCATATTCCAGCAAATATTCAAACAGATGTTGCTGAGTGCTTTCACCTTTACTTTACTGGAGTGGGAGGAGCAAGAGTGTATGCTAAGCTCGTCAAGCCCAAGCAGATTAAAGAGCATAGGCGAGGAATCGTCATGTTCCACGGTTACTCGGGGAATAGTGGTGATTGGTTTGATAAAATTGCTTATGCAGCCCAAGGCTTTACCGTTATGGCGCTAGACTGTAGAGGTCAAGGTGGTCTATCTGAGGATAATTTACCTGTTAAAGGAACAACCCTTAGAGGACATATTATTAGAGGAATTGATAATCCTGATCCTTACCATCTTTATTTTCGCTATGTATTCCTAGATACGGCTCAAGCTGTACGGATACTAATGAGCATGGAGGATGTAGATGAGGATAGAGTTGGCGTAATGGGGGCTTCTCAAGGAGGGGCTTTAGCGATTGCCAGTGCTGCTCTCGAACCAAGAATCAAAATGGTTGCGGCTACCTATCCTTTTCTATCAGATTATAAGAGAATGTATGAGCTTGATATTAAATCTTCCGCGTATGCTGAATTAGTAGATTACTTTAAGTTTTTTGACCCGTTACACGAAAGAGAGAAAGAGGTTTTTGAACGCTTAGGGTATATCGATATACAGAACTTAGCTGATCGTATAACAGCTGAGGTCTTATGGATTACCGGTTTAACTGATCTTAGCTGTCCACCATCAACACAATTTGCTGCATACAATAAGATAAGGTCAAAGAAGGAAATGCTTATCTATCATGAGTATGGCCATGAATTTATTCGTGGTGCAGGTGATCAAATCCTACAAAAAATGCTCACATTGTAATTGATTCAATAGGCTGGTTTACATCATTCAGAATAGGTGTTTTTTACTGATTAATCCAACAATGTGGAAGAATTAGTGATACAATAGAGTAGAACTGAGGAAAAATCTTATATAAGATAAAGGAGAACGACAGAATGGATCAAAAAGCAGTCATAGAAAACAATGTTCTAGAAGCTAGAGAAAAAGTTGACTTCTCCGGTGTCGTAATAGCTAAAGAAAAAGGTGAGGTTTTATTTGAAGCTGGTTTTGGATACGCAAATAGAGCGGAGGAAACATCGAACGAGTTACGTACTAGGTTCGGTATTGCCTCAGGATGTAAGCTTTTTACAGCTATCAGTATTTGTCAGCTTGTAGATGCAGGAAAGCTTTCCTTTGATACAAAGCTTAAGGATTGCTTGGATGTTTCTTTTCCTGCTTTCGACCCCAACGTAACCGTTCACCAACTACTGACACATAGCTCTGGAGTTCCAGATTACTTTGATGAAGAGGTCATGGATGACTTTGAGGATCTTTGGAAACAACAGCCCATGTATCTATTAAGAGAACTAAAGGACTTCTTACCGTTGTTCCAGAATGAGGAGATGAAAGGGAAGCCTGGTGAGGAGTTTTCCTATAATAATTCAGGATACATTTTATTAGGGCTTATTATTGAACAGCAAACAGGGGTAAGCTTTACAGACTATGTAGAGAAAAATGTATTCGAGCCTAGTGGGATGGAGAACTCAGGTTATTTCTCAATGGATCGGCTACCTAGGCATACAGCACTTGGTTATATAGATGAAGAAGATGGAACGTGGAGAACAAACACGTATGCTCTTCCTGTAAAAGGTGGATCAGATGGAGGGGCTTATGTGACAGCACCTGATATGATTCTACTTTGGGAGGCTTTGCTAGAGCATAAGCTTCTAAGTAAGAAAATGACGGAAACTCTTTTACAGCCTCATATTGTGGCTGACGAAGAGGAAGGGGAGTATTACGGATACGGAGTTTGGATTGAGAAGCGGGATAACGACATTGCCAAGTATCATGTTATGGGCTATGACCCTGGCGTTTGCTTCCATTCAGCCTTCTATCCTCAAACAGGTCTAAAGGTTGTCGTTGCTTCCAATAAAGGAGAGGGAGCATATACGGTAAACAACGCTATTGAAGAGGCGCTTTTTGGTGACTAGTTAGCTGTAGAATTTCGGTATGACATTGTATAAGTGTTACGTTTAATGTTTATTAAATTGAGAGAAACCATAGCACCGCTGGATATGTAGCGATGCTATGGTTTTTTGTATGCTCTGATTTATAATTTAGCTTTGTTTTAATATAGCTTACTCCCCGTAGATTCGTTCTACCACAAATTTGGAGCGATCTCCACGAAATACAGCAAAGGAGTATTCAATGGGAATATGATCATTTGAAAGTGTAATTGTTTCGACCGCTAAGCAGGGTGTTCCTACGCTTATGTTTAAATGACCACTGATCGTTTCATCAGCTAATATGGGTTCAACTGTTTCTATCGTTTTGCCAACCGTAACGTGGTATTTGCTTTTTAATAACTGGAACAGGGATCCACTGCTTTCCTCCTTGTTCAGTCCAGGCGCAATTTTCCAGGGAATGTAGGATTCCACATATTGAAGAGGCTCTTGACTGGCAGACCTTAGTCGAACAAGCTTCGTAAGCGGGTCTTTCTCTTGGAGATTTAGTGCTTGTGCCATTGCCTGTGAAGCAGGTTGAACCTGAAGATCAATAACTATAGTTTCTGGCTCGAGTCCTTGATCAATCATTTGTTCAGCAAAGCCTTTGTTTGAGGTTGTTAAGGATTGCTCAATTTTTGATCTTGAAACAAAGGTTCCTTTTCCTTGTCTACGATAAATACGACCCTCCAATTCAAGCTGCTGTAGGGCTATACGGATAGTGGTTCTACTGACATCAAACATATTACAGAATTCAGCTTCCGTTGGCAGCTTTTCATCTGGTTGGTACTTTCCTGACTTAATCATTTCTACTATCTTTGACTTCGTTACGGCGTATAGAGCTTCTTGATCAGGATTTTTCAACGTTTTTCCCCCTAAAACAAAGTAAAATAAACAAATACACACTATTTGTTATAACAAGTATATGGTATAATAAATTTGTAGTAACAAATTAAAGAAAGGTTATTACATGTGTTGTTTTTGATAAAAATGGATGTTTCTTTCATTATCTATCAATGAAATAAAAAAATAAAGACAGGCAATAAGAATATCTGATGTCATGAGACTGGATGACAGAACTAGGGGGTCAAATTATGCAAATAAAAGTATTAGATCATTATACAGAGCTAAGTAAGCAAGCAGCTCATATTGTTATTGATACTATTTCAAGAAAAGAGGATAGTGTGTTAGGATTACCTACTGGAGGTACACCCGAAGGCATGTATAAGGAGCTAGTAGAGCAGTACAAAAATGGTGAGATTAGCTTTTCACAGGTGACAGCCTTTAATCTAGATGAATATATTGGGATTCCACAGAATCATACTCAAAGCTATTATACATTTATGCAAGAGAAGCTTTACTCCCATATAGATATTGATTCAAAGCAGACACATATTCCTAGTGGAGAAGCAACGAATTTAGAGCTAGAATGTAGTCGATATGAAAAGTTAATTGATCAAGCTGGACAGTTAGACTTACTTATCATCGGTATAGGAACAAATGGTCATATTGGCTTCAATGAACCTGGAGCGGATATTCAGGCAACAACTTCCGTTGTCCATCTAGCTCAAAGCACGATTGAAGCGAATGCAAGATTTTTTGATCGAATCGAAGAGGTTCCAAAACAAGCGATCACAATGGGGTTAGGTACAATGATTAACAAAAGCAAGCATATCCTCTTGTTAGCTAGTGGGAAGCAAAAAGCAGAAATTATTCAGCAATTACTTACTTCTCAAGAGGTAAAATCTGAGCTGCCTGCATCTGTACTCCATCTTCATCAGAACGTAACGATTTTATTAGATCGTGAGGCAGCTTCTTTATGGGAGAGAATTAGCGTATAGTATTCACAATGATAATATAGAGACAGGTCAAAGAATACTTGACCTGTTTTTTAACGTTTAAGAAAGTATACAATTTGATACTCTGTTGTCTTCAATATACTTTCTGACGGCAGGACATAGGACGACTTGCAACTTTAGGTGTTTATCGTCCCTTGCGTACTTTTGTGTGAAAGCTTCCTCTAATGATGGACTGACGAGTTCTTCGAGAGGGCTTCGATTAGAGCTCCTCCTATGGTAAAATAAGTTAGGGATGTAGCTGAGATAGAGTTGACGCTTAAGCATATCCTTACGAGCTATTATAAAGGAGGAGAGGGTATTGAAGTATCGTAGATTGGGAAGATCTGGACTCAAGGTAAGTGAAATCAGCTTGGGAAGCTGGCTAACCTATGGGAAAACGGTAGAAAAAGAGATGGCAACTAGAACCATACATAAAGCATATGAGCTTGGCGTTAACTTTTTCGACTCGGCAAACGTTTATGAGCGTGGAGAAGGGGAAAAGGTGATGTCCCTGGCTTTAAAATCCTTTCCCCGGGAATCCTATGTCCTAACTACTAAAGCGTTCTGGCCAATGGGTGAAGGACCGAATGATCGAGGTCTTTCTCGTAAGCATGTTTTTGAGCAGGTACACGCCAGCTTAAGACGAATGCAATTAGACTATATTGATGTGTTTTATTGTCATCGCTATGATCCAGAAACTCCTGTAGATGAAACACTGAGAATCATTGATGATCTCATCAGACAAGGAAAGATTCTTTATGCTGGGGTAAGTGAATGGACGGCTGCTCAGATTGAAGAAGCGGTATCTGTCTCTGAAAAATACTTGCTTGATCGCATTGTAGTCAACCAGCCTCGCTATAATATGTTTGAACGATATATTGAACAAGAGATTATTCCAGTCTCTGAAAAGTATGGAATCTCACAGGTTGTTTTTTCTCCACTTGCTCAAGGAATGCTAACTGGTAAATATAAAGGTGGTCAAATCCCTAGTGATAGCCGTGCCTCAAATAAAGATATTGGTCAATTTATCAAGAGATTTCTCACAGAAGATTATGATCGTCAGGTAGGGCAACTAGAGCAATTAGCCACTGAGCACGATCTTACCATTACGGAGCTAGCTTTAGCTTGGATTCTGCGTCAGCCTAATGTTGCCAGTGCTCTTGTTGGAGCAAGTAAGCCAGAGCAGATTGAAGCGAACGTCAAAGCCTCCGAAATTGAGCTGTCTGTTGATATACTTGAGAAAGTAAGGGAGATTATAGGCTAAATTAACAAAAAAGTATGACAGTTCACTGAAACCACTGTCATACTTTTTTATTCTCTTTAAAATACTTTATTTTTATAAATACGAATCGACAGAAGCCAAGAACAAATATACAGAACAATTGTCGAAAAGATAATGATTAAATAAACATTAAAATCTTGTAATGCTAATAACATCTGGTAAAAATCCCTAATTAAATCATGTAAATTTTGAACTAAGGTACTAATTAACACTAGATAAATAGCAAATAAAACAATTGAACAGATAAACAAAGATTGGCTCTTGAAGCGATAAGAAAATGGAAACATAAATGAGACTGATATCATAACAAGGCTTACTAAAAGGATTAAATCCTTCATTAATATTAACTCTCTATGAAAGACTACGTTACCAATAAATATAGTAAGAACAACTATACAAGTAAATATAAGTGCGCCTATATACTTTGAACTAACAATGTCCTTACGAGTGTAGGGCAATGAATTCAGTAGGATGTTGATTTGAGATTTTTCATCCATCGTAAAAGCGGTCCATATAATGACAATACTAAATACAAAACCCGACCAAATATACGATATATCCAGAGCTAAATAAACTAATAAAGCAGGTACTAGTATCATTAAAGTTTTCTTTTGTAATAGGATATCTTTTCTTATTAAGTTCAACACTCTATTTAGCCCCTTTCTTTGTATAGAACATCAGCTCTTCAATGGTTGGTCTTTCAACCAAAACTAAATCCCCAAAAATATCTTCTATCCGTGCTTTATTGGATGTTAATGCCTCAAAACCAGCATTGGATTTACGAATGGAAATAAACTCCTGCTCTGTATCTCGATCTAATAGCTCCATTCCTCCTTTTACAAGGGCATACTCTTCTGCAATTTCATATGTTTTCTTTGTAAAAATAAGCTCGCCGTTATGAATAAAAGTAATATAATCAGCTATACGTTCTAAATCTGTTGTTATATGAGTAGAAAAGAAAATGGTTTTATCCCCGTCTTGCATGATGTGATGAAGGATATCTAGCAGCTCTCTGCGAAAGATTGGGTCTAATCCTGATGTAGGTTCATCCATAATAATTAACTCTGCATGATGTGATAAGGCTATGGTTAGAGAGGCTTTCATCATCATTCCCTTAGAAAAGGATTTGATCTTTTTATTTAACGGTAATTCGAATTGTTCAACATAGTGATTAAATTGTTTCTCATCCCAATTTATATAGGAGGGTCTTATAATATCTTTCATTTCAGCTAGTGTTAATTGCTCGTAAAACATATTTTCATCAAATACAAAACCAATTCGTTGCTTGATCATTTTTTCATATTGTTTATAATTTAAGCCGAATATTGAAATTGATCCGCTATCAGGTTGCAGTAAATTCATGATAAGTTTAATCGTTGTAGATTTTCCAACGCCATTACCACCGATAAACCCTGTTATGTATCCTTTTTTTACTACCATAGAAATATTTTTTAAGTGAAAATCACCAAATGATTTATCAACATGCTTTAATTCAATAACATTTTCCATTAGTCTTCCTCCCTATAGAGCAGTGTAAGTAGATTTTTCAATTCTGTAAGTGAGATACCCATTTCTTTACTGTTTTGTATGGCCGACAACAATTGCTCTTCTATAACTTTCATTTTTCTTTCTTTAATCATTTCATTATCCTGCTCTGATACAAAAGAACCTTTGCCCACAACGGAATAGATGAATCCATTCTTTTCAAGTTCCTCATAAGCACGTTTTGTTGTAATAAGGCTTATATCCAAATCCTTTGCTAACTGTCGCATTGAAGGAAGGGACTGCCCGGCATGTAATTCATTGGTCAAAATATGCTTCTTAATTTGTGCATAAATTTGCTCATAAATAGGCTCTTTCGAATGATTTGAAATAATAATTTTCATGTGAAAACCTCACTAATATATTGTATATATACTTTATATACAATATACACATAATGATTTTATAATACAACCCTTTTTTAACAATAGTAAAAAAGCCTTTGAAAGTTTATTTATGCACACTTTGTACAACTCAGCTTCAATAGGGACAAAGAAAAAATCCTGTAGACACATGATTTTGTGATACAGGATTTCAATTAAATTTTATAAAACTACTTATCTAAAAATGCTCTTCTAAAAGCTCATAAATCCTTAATGCTGTATAAACGTCTAAAAGAGAGGAGTGATCCTCAAGCGAGAGTTCTAAAATTTCCTCTACTCTTCTTATCCGATAGTTTAGTGTATTAATGTGCACATGTAGGCACTCAGCTGTTTTCTTTGCACTGTGGTTTTGTCTAAGATATTCTAAAAAGCTAGGTAGGAAAACACGTTTTCCAGAATCCTCATAAGCTAGTAGAGGACCTAATACCTCCTTGGCAAACTCTATCAGATCAGGAATGGAGTGCTTGAGTAGTAGTCGCGTTGATCCAAGCTCAGTAAAGCTGATACAGCCACTCTTACCCCTAAAGGTACGGATGAATTCAATACATTTTATGGACTGTTCACTAGATTTCTTCAGCTGATGTAAGCCGTGGAACGGAAGACCAATCCCAACAAATAAATGACAGCTATCCTGATAACGACTCTGCAGCTGTTCGAGTAGCTGCTGACTGTTTTGCCTTGAGTAATGGTTAATAAACTCTGTCGTGCTTTGCTCACTGTAAGAAAGTAAAATAATGATCTGGTCATTTTTTGCTGCGACTAGTCCAAGAGGATTCCCATTCCTCAGAAAAATGTGGTTAGCCAGCTGAATAATCTCCCTGCGTGTCATAAAAGCAGAGAAATCATCCTTAAAGCTTTTTTGTAATAGCTTATCCATATGAATAGTAACAATCTGAAACTGTCTACGAGGATCTAGGTCAATCGAATGAGCCATTCTTTTAATCAGCTGATGGTTAAAATTCCCCGCAAAAAGCTCAGCTAGCATTTTTTCTCTAATACTATTTTCTGATTCAAAAATAGTTTGTGATTTGATTAACTCCATAGATAGGACAGAGCTTGCGTGTTCTAGAGCTGTGAAATCAACCTCTGTTAAATGTTTGACCTGAAGTAATATGAGATACCCTAAGAAATTTGGTTTTGCCCCTAGAGGAAGAACAAGCATGGACAGAGGCTGATCTTGATATTCAAGCTCCATGATCGTTTGATATTTAGGAAGATCAAGCATTTTCAGCTTGATTTGTTTCTCTAAGGCGTCCAAATAAGCTTGAGGGAGTATCTCTAAATGAGATTTTGATAGAATGACACCCGTATTGTCTGCCAAAACTAAAGGATTGCCGAACAATTGATAAATATAAGCGAGAATTTCTTCAATACTTTTTCCATTTAAAACAAGATGGGATAGGCTTTGATGAATATCTATACTTCTTTTCAAAAGGTTGTTTTGCTGAATAATTAACGAGTTCATATTTTCTAACAGATGAATAGAGCTTTGCTGTTCACGATAAAGTCTTGTTTTTTCAATAATGCTTGCAGCTTGATGTGAGATAGCCTCTAGCAAACGGATATCTGCCGTGGTAAAGCACTGGTTCTCATCAAATGAATCAATAGTTATGACTCCTATGCAATTTCCGTTTAATAGAATAGGAGTGCAAAGGGCACTGTATGGATAGCTCGGCTGTTTTCTTTGCATTAGATCTAATGTTTGTTCTGTAGTGGTGTGCTCAATATAATGGAGGATGGCTTTTCTATTAAACATAAGTGGTCTTCTAGCGTTAAAGGCCTGACCGGTCATTGATTCACCAGGAAGAATCCGTACATTGCTAAAAATATCAGCATTCACACCTAACGTATATTTTGCCTCTAACACATTCTTTTTCTGATCATACAAAAAAAGGATGCCACTATCAGCTGCCTCAATGACGGAGATTGTTTCCCTCATAATGAGCTCTAACGTCTCATCATAATTTAAAGAAGAATTTAGCACATTGGAAACATGTATAAGTGATTGTAGCTGTCTTCGACTTAAATCAAGCTCTAGCATGTGATCAACTCCCTCGTGATGTTAGTGAAGCTATTTGTTGGTTTATACAAAAATAGCTTCTTTTTTTTAGGCGAACACACATAGAAAAATGAGAAACAAGTTGTTTAAATTATAGTTATATTCAATCAATTTGTAAAATAAAAAGGAGGGTCAACGATGTTAAGGAAAAACAAATGGACTTTTGTACTAGTTGCTTTTCTTTTATTATGTGCAGCAGCATGTACACCTAATACAGCTGGGACAGATGATCAACCTGATTCAGAGCCAGGTAGCGAAACACCAGATCCTTCAGCACCATCTCGAGACAGTATTGTGATTGCTGTTGAGTCTGATGCAGTGACGATGCTGGCGAATACGGATGTCAATTATGTTAATGATGTTCAGATTAGAAACATCTATGATCCTTTAATAGAACGTGATGAACAAGGTCAATTTATTCCTGGTCTTGCGGAGGAATGGGAGAGTATTGATGAACTCACCTGGGAGTTTAAGCTGCGAGATGATGTTGTATTTCATAATGGAGAGCCGTTTAATGCTGAGGCGGTAAAATTTAATATTGATTATATCTTGGATGAAAGTAACCAGTCCTTTTATCTGTCGCGCTGGACAATGGTTGATGAGGTGGAAGTAGTAGACGATTATACGGTAAGAATTAAGACATCAGTACCATTTCCTACACTTCCACTAAGAATTGCCGATGATCTGTTAATTATGGAGCCTACTCATGTTCAAGAAGTGGGTAACGAAGAGGCTGCTAGAAACCCAATTGGAACAGGTGCTTATGAATTTGATCAATGGCAAAGGGATGAGTATTTGATTCTTACAGCTAATGATCAGTATTGGAAGGGTGAACCGCAAATTAAACAAGTAACCTTTCGTTATATCTCTGAATTTAGTGCTAGGCTATCTGCCTTTTTAAGCGGAGACGTACATTTGTTCAAGAATGTACCCGTTGACTCTGTTGCTAATATAGAGAATGACGATCAATCTAAAATTGAAATGATTGGTTCTTCAAGAATTAACTATCTGGCCTTAAATAATTTCTATGAGGGTCCGTTGCAGGATCAAAGAGTAAGACAGGCGATTAATTATGCTGTGGATGTAGATGAATTGTTGGAGGCTGTTTTAAATGGCTATGGAACGAAGATGACTGGTCCTTTATCTCAAATTAATGCCGATTACACAGAGACAAGCGATTATGGCTATGATCCTGACAGAGCCATCGAGCTTATACAGGAAGCTGGCTATGAACCAGAGGATTTGAATCTTCAGATAGATACGCCTAGCGGAAGATATCCTATGGACACACATGTAGCACAGGCTATTGCTTCACAGTTAGAGAGAATAGGCATTTCCGTAAATATTCAGGTCAATGAGTGGGGAAATCATTTGGCCAAAATTCGTCAGAGAGATATGCAGGACATGTTTATTCTAGGCTGGGGTCCAGCCTATGATGGGCAAGGAACCATAGAAAATCTGTTTACTGAGAATTCTCCATACAGTGGTTTCTACGATCCCGAGGTAGAGGAACAGATTTATGCCGCACTACCGATCTTTGATGAGAATGAGAGAAAGCAGGCGTTTGATGATCTTCAGCATCTATTAGTAGAACAGGCAGCTTGGGTTCCCCTTTGGCAGCAAGGCGATCTGTATGCCGTTGATGATCAGCTTACCTTTATTCCTAGAGTAGATGAACGGTTTACCGTATTTGAGATGAGTTGGGATTAGAAGGTGAGATTGACGTTGGGAAGAGGAGGGGAAGCCCTCCTTTTCACACATAGAGAGGGGGAAGCAGCTTGCTAGATTATATTCTAAAAAGAGCCATTCAAACGATCATCGTCCTATTACTAGCGTTGACTGCTGTATTCTTCTTGATCCGCTTGGCTGGTGACCCTACGGCCTTGTTTCTGCCTCCAGACGCTTCAAGAGCTCAGATTGAACAATTTCGCACACAGCTAGGCTTTGATCGACCCTTATATGTTCAGTACTTCGAGTTTATGGTCAATGCGGTACAAGGTGATTTTGGTACCTCCTTACGGACAAGGGAGGATGCGCTGTCTGTTGTTCTAGATCGTGTTCCTGCAACCTTTCAGCTAGCCTTTACTGCTTTAGGTCTTTCTTTGCTCATTGCTCTACCAGTCGGTATTCTTTCTGCTTACAAAAGAAATTCAATCTATGACCAAGTAGGAGTTGGCTTTACGGTGCTTGGTCAGGCTGTTCCTAGCTTTTGGTTAGGACTGATCCTCATTTACATTTTTGCTGCCTTATTAAGGTGGTTTCCATCTGGTGGGGGTGGCTCCATGATGCACTTTGTTTTACCTACTGTAACCTTAGCCGCCTATAGTGTTGCTAGATTTGCTCGTTTTACTCGTTCAGCTATGCTAGATATTTTAAGTAAGGACTATATCCGAACAGCTAGATCATCAGGTACTCCAACTCGCCGAATTTTGTCTCGCTATGCCTTTAAAAACACATTGATTCCGATCATTACTCTTGTTGCGTTGGATTTAGGGACGTTGCTCGGAGGAGCCGTGATTACGGAGGTTGTTTTCTCCTGGCCTGGAGTAGGAAGAGTTCTCTATCAGTCTTTACTTAATCGAGACTTTCCTGTTGTACTGGCTGGTGTGTTTTTAATCGCTCTAATCTATTCTATTCTCAACTTTATCACTGACGTGCTATATGCCTACGTCAATCCACAAATTAGAGTGAAGTAAAGGGGGAATGGACATGGAAAACAAATCAAGGTTAGCAGGCTTTTTTTCACAGCTTGTTCGGAGCCCTACTGGTCTGTTAGGATTCACGATTATCATTTGTGTCTTAATTCTAGGGATAGCAGGAAAGTCGATAGCCCCCTTCCCACCAAATGAAGCAAATTTTATAAATAAACTAAGTCCTCCGTTAACAGATGGACATATTTTAGGCACGGATCAGCTAGGCAGAGATATTCTCTCAAGAATTATACATGGGACCCGCGTATCCCTAATGATTGGCTTAGTTACGGTAGTTTTTGCAGGACTTATCGGTACAGTCATTGGTATTCTAGCAGGGTATTTTCGAGGCTGGGTAGATATTATTCTGATGAGAATTGTCGATGTTCAGCTTAGCTTTCCTTTTATATTACTTGTTCTAGTCATTAATGCTGTGATTGGATCGGGCCTCCAGAATATTATTTTTTCTCTCGTTATTGTTGGCTGGGTGATCTACGCAAGAATGGTTCGTAGTGAGGTTCTGGCGCTAAGGGAGAAGGAATTCATACTAGCTTGTGTAGCTACTGGGGTCCCACGCTGGCAAATCATTATTAAGCATATTGTTCCCAATCTATTTACACCGATTATTGTTTTATCGTCCTTACAAATTGCTACCTTTATTATTGCTGAAGCGTCAGTCAGCTTTTTAGGCTTCGGTGTTCAGCCGCCTGAGCCTGCCTGGGGAAACATGCTTAGTGAGGGAAAGGACTATATATTTAGCGCATGGTGGCTGATTACATTCCCTGGAATCGCTATAGTTCTAACAGCGCTAGGTGTAAATCTATTTGGTGATTGGCTAAGGGATGTTCTAGACCCTGAGCTTCAAGGAAAATCCTGATCTGCGTTTCACATAGGTTACATGGCGGTTCATTGATGGTTCATGGAAGGAGGGCAAAAGGATGAATGAAAGAAAAGCTATCCTGAGGGTGGAAAATTTAAAGACTTTCTTCAGAACTCCTCGCGGTATTGTTAAAGCGGTTAATGGTATTGACATTACAGTTTATGAAGGTGAAACGTTAGGAATAGTGGGAGAGTCAGGCTGTGGGAAAAGTGTGACATCATTGTCCATTATGGGCTTATTGTCTAAGTCAGCCTTTACTGCAGAAGGGCATATCTATTTTGATGAGAAGGATCTTACGAAGCTAAAAGAGAGGGAAATGAGAAGGCTAAGAGGGAATAAAATCTCTATGATCTTTCAAGAGCCAATGACATCCTTGAACCCTGTTTTTACGATAGGTGAGCAATTAAGCGAGCCATTATTGCAGCACCGAAACTTAAAGAAAAGGGAAAGAAGACAGCATATAATCGAGATGCTAAAAACAGTAGGCATTCCTAGAGCGGAGGAGATCATTGATGAATACCCTCATCAGCTATCTGGAGGAATGAGACAGAGAGTGATGATTTCTCTAGCTATGCTCTGTGAGCCTAAGCTTCTTATCGCAGATGAACCCACTACGGCTCTGGATGTTACGATACAGGCTCAAATCCTACAATTGATGAAAAACATTAAGCAGGAAAAACAAATGTCCATGATCCTAATTACTCATGACCTTGGGGTTGTAGCAGAAATGTGTGATCGAGTGGTAGTGATGTATGCCGGTCAGGTCGTGGAAAGCGCTCCTATTCGCACACTATTTGATGAGCCTTTGCATCCCTATACGCAGGGATTATTAGCTTCTCTTCCTCATTCTAATACTCGTAAGAAGGAGCTTAAAACAATTCCGGGAAGCGTACCAAGACCAGATGATCTGCCAAAAGGCTGTGCTTTTGCTCCAAGATGTCCAAAGGTTTTCGATAAATGTCTGACTGACAAGCCACCCTTGTTTGAAGGATCTGTACAAACAAGCCGATGCTGGCTTTATGAGGATCAACTCGCTGGCGGGGAAGAGAGGAGGCTACAAGATGTCTGAGTATGAGCAAAGTAAAGATTCACAGCCTATTGTTGAAGCACCTGCAGCCCCGTTGCTTGAGGTACAGGAATTGAAGAAATATTACTCTATTGATCAAGGATGGTTTAAAAAGAATCTCGAGGTTAAAGCCGTTGATGGCATATCCTTCTCCGTATATAAAGGGGAAACCTTTGGTTTGGTAGGTGAAAGTGGATGTGGTAAATCAACAGCTGGTCGAACTATTCTAAAGCTAAATGATCCAACAGCTGGTGGCATTTTGTTTGAGGGAGAGGATATCAGTAAGCTCGGCTATGGAGACATGCGTAAGCTACGTAGGAAACTACAAATGGTTTTCCAGGACCCGTATGCCTCTCTCAATCCGAAAAAGACTATCCGTCAGATTTTAACAGAGCCGCTTCGCGTGCACAATTTATTTACGCCAAAGGAACGCATACAAAAGGCTATTGAGATATTAGAAATAGTAGGTTTATCTGAATATCACCTAAATCGTTACCCTCATGAGTTCTCTGGAGGACAAAGACAAAGGATTGGTATTGCTAGGGCTGTTATTTTACAACCAGAGCTCATCATAGCGGATGAGCCTGTATCTGCCCTAGACGTATCCATACAATCACAGGTGATCAACCTGCTGCTAAAGCTACAGAAGGAGTTCCAGTTGACGTACATTTTCATTTCTCATGATCTTGGTGTCATCGAGCATATTACAGATCGAGTAGCTGTTATGTATTTAGGCAAGGTTGTTGAGCTAGCTACAACAGAGGAGATTTTTAGCGATCCTAAGCATCCGTATACGAAGGCGCTATTATCCTCCGTTCCGATTTCTCACCCTGATGAGCAAAAGGAGCGAATCATTTTGTCTGGAGATGTACCAAGTGCTGTAAAGCCACCACAAGGCTGCTCCTTTCATCCAAGATGTCCAGATTGTATGGAAATTTGTAAAACAAAGGAGCCAGTAACCGTTCAATTATCTCCAACGCAGTCTGTTTCTTGTCATCTCTATCCGAAAGAGTAATTAAAATGTTGCACTAGAGATTAGTTAAGCTTTTTACACGCTCAAGCATTTTACATGATCGAAATTAAACCCTAGCTCTGTATAAGGAGGATTACTATGAAACTATCTATTTCTACCGAAGAAATTGCTCAAAGACAACAGCGTCTTATCACTAAGCTCCAGGAAGAAAAGCTAGATTGTGCCATCCTTTTTAGTGTGACAGATATCTTTTATCTCACAAACTTTCATTTCAGACCCTCAGAGAGACCCATTTGCCTATTAATTGATCCAAAACAGGAAACTCATTTGTTTGTGCCAATGCTAGAAAAAGAACATGCTCAAGAGTACGCCCAAGTGAATCATGTCCATGCTTATCCTGAGTATCCAGGGCTACGTCATCCAATGGAGTATCTGAAGGATATCTTGCATGAAAATGGCTATGAAGGAAGAAAGATAGGCTTAGATGCTTCTGGATATAGCTCAGCGAAAGGGTACCGCGGACCTTCTATTGATCAGCTTCTTACTGCAAAAAGCTTTGATTCGATCTTTGGCTGGGTAGAGGAAATGAGATTTATCAAGTCAGCAGCAGAAATCGAGCTGATCCAAGAGTCTTGTAGATGGGGCAATTTAGCGCACAGATTGCTACAAAAGTATTCTAAAGCAGGGCTCAGTGAGATAGAGATCACAAGTAGAGCAAGTAATGAGGCGACGATGGCGATGATTGAAACGTTAGGATCTGACTATAAGCCACACGGGAAGACAGCGTACGCTATATTCAGAGGACAGGTGGGACCTATGTCAGCCTTTCCTCACGCAGTTACTCAGAATATTGTCCTGAAAAAAGGAGATACATTAGTGACTGGAGCAGCAGGAGACGTATGGGGCTATCATAGTGAACTGGAGCGAACGATGTTTGTGGAAGAGGTCAGTAAGGAGCAGGAAAAGTACTTTAATCTGATGTATGAGGCTCAAGAGGTTGCTTTTAGAGCGATTAAACCCGGTGAGCCGACCTCAGCTGTGGAACAGGCTGTTCAGCAGTTTTGGGTCGATAATGGTGTGCAGCAATTAACATCACATCATACTGGACATGCGATCGGATTACTAGGTCATGAAGCACCGTTCTTTGATCTTGGTGATGATACAGTGATGCAGCCAGGAATGGTATTTACCGTAGAGCCAGGGTTATACGTGCGAGGGCTTGGTGGCTTCCGTCATTCTGATACAGTGGCTGTCACCGAAACAGGCATGACAATGCTAACCTACTACCCACGAGATCTAGAATCACTGATTTGTTGATGGTCGGATATATTCAAGTCGATGTAGATACCTAGACAAGTATATCTAATATTAATTAGCTTTTTGAAGACGCAGTCTTACAGAAAAGAAAACAATAGAAGGAGGATGACTGGCTATGCTTCTTTCCATATCCAAAGAGGAAATGCTAACAAGACAAAAGAGATTACATGAGGAGTTGGAGAAAAGGGGAATTGAGGCTGCAATTTTGTTTAGTGTGACGGATATCTTTTACTTAACAGGCTTTCATTTTCATCCAACTGAAAGACCTATGGGTATGTTTATTGATCCTCAAAAGAAGGTTCATTTATTTGTACCTGCCCTTGAGCATGAGCACGCTGAAGAATTCGCTTCTGTAGATAGCGTACATTCTTATCCTGAGTATCCCGGACTTAAGCACCCTATGGAGTACTTAAAAGAAGCGCTCATTGAATCTGGCTTTCAGGGGAAAACGGTGGGCTATGACTCAGATGGATACGGCTCTCCACAGGGGTATCGGGGTCCAAGTGTAAGCTCCTTTCTGGATGCAGGCGAATTTATATCGGTACACGGAGTTGTTGAAGAATTAAGGATGATTAAGTCTGTACAGGAAATTCAGTTGATTAAAGAGTCCTGCCGCTGGGCCAATTTAGCACATCGTCTTCTTCACAAATATTCGAAGGCAGGATTAAATGAAACAGAAATAACGAGTCGTGCTTCTACAGAAGCCACGTTAATGATGATCGAGACACTCGGTCAGGATTACAAGCCTCATGGCAGTCCAGCTCATGCTTTCTTTCGGGGACAAATTGGAGAAATGTCTGCCATTCCTCACGCAGTCACTCAAAATGCTAGGCTTAGAGTGGGGGATACCCTAGTCACTCAAGCACACGCTGACGTTTGGGGATACAAGAGTGAGCTAGAGAGAACAATGTTTGTAGAAGAATACAGTAGGGAGCAGGAAAAGTACTTTAAACTGATGTATGAAGCCCAAGAGATTGCCTTTCAAGCGATCAAGCCTGGCGAAGTTATGTCCACAGTAGAGAAAGCTGTGCAGCAGTATTTCTCAGAAAACGGGGTGCTAGATTTAACCCTGCACCATTCAGGTCATGCGATAGGACTTTTGGGTCATGAAGCTCCATTCTTTGATTTAGGAGATCAAACAGTGATTCAGGAGGGAATGGTATTTACCATAGAGCCTGGTCTATATGTGAAGGGCGTAGGAGGATTTAGACATTCAGATACAGTAGTAGTGACGAAATCTGGTATAGAAAGATTAACCTATTACCCTAGAGACATCGAGTCGCTAGTTTGTCATTAAGGATTCAACCCTCAGCTTCCTGTCCGAGAGGGAGACAATGTGTTTATTTATTTTTCTAGCTTCACTGATGAAGATGCCTATGAAAATCACCTAACCGCTTTGGAAAAATCTAAGCGATGGCATGGAGAGATAAAAAAACATTGGAAGGATATCTTAAAGGATCGCCTGATATAAAGAAGCTATCTCCTACATCACGCTCACACCTACGAGGTTGATATGCTCTCCAATGAATATAAACAAAAAGCCTAACTTCTTAGCTATCCGTTAAGAAATTAGGCTTTCCTCTTAGGGTTACGACAAAGTCCACTTTCCTTGCTCTCTTAGAAGAATAACAATCTGACCAAGATGAAACGCATCGTGAGTAGACCAGTTAGCCAAATACTGGCTTATCTCCAGTTCTTCTAACTGAGTATCCGTAGTGTTTGATAAAGCTTCCTTTAACTCATTATACAGATTGCCAGTATAATCTAAAGTTTCTTGCCATCCTACTAGGTCATTAGAATCCCCGTGGTTTTTAAATGTTTCTTCATTTGTTTTGACTAGAGTTCTTTCTTTTTTTTGACCGGTAATCTTTTCTAAAATGTTCTCATTGTAGTAATTCATGTGATGAAGAATTTGCCAAATTGAGTTTCCTCCATGCTCTGGCTGCCAAGCGGCTTCCTTTACTGTGACTTGTTCCAATACCTGAAAAACAGTTGGAAACCAACTATACTTTTCCCAAGTTGATACCCTTTGATCGATTAAAAACTGAACGTTAGAATACATGTGTCATCCTCCTTTAATTATTGCTTAGGATAGTTTAAGGCAAGTAGCAAACTTATTTTTCTAGTGATAGACTAGAAGAAATAGGTATGTGAATAAATATGCTTGAACAATGTAATACTTACCTTGTAACTACTTAATATTATTTAAATAGTTACATGCATTTTAACACAGTAGATTTCAAAGGGTCAACGAATTAATGGAGGAAATGAATGTGGAAATGACATGGCTGACTTTTATAAATAGCTTCTGGACTGATTGGCGTGGAAGAGACAAAGGGAGGGATCGCTTGGAGGAAGAAGAGTGGTTTCGAACCTTTTTAGAGAAAGGTAATATTAAGCTTAATGAACCCTATACTTCCGAGCTTGTTGAGGATTTAAAGCATGTACGACATGAAATGAGTGAGGTTGTTAGGAGATTAGTTAATGAAGAGCTGATACGAAAAGAAGATATGTTAAAAATGAATCAATGGTTAGCCCAAGGGACATATATAAGACAAATCGAACAAAAGGAAAATCAATTTGAGCTTATTACCTTGCCCTTAGATTCCAGTTTAGCTCAGCTTAAGGCTCAGATTATAGCTTCCTTTGTAGAAGCTTTAGTTGAAGGACAATACAAACGAATAAAAATCTGTGACAATCCAGACTGTAGATGGGTGTATTATGATACAACCAAAAACAGATCGAAGCGCTTTTGTGATGATAAAACATGTGGGAATTTAATGAAGGTTCGCCGCCACCGTGCACAAAAGAAAGCGTCTGACTTATAGTATGAATTCTGAGAGGAGGAAACATGAAACGTATTTCTAGAGAATCAGATAACCAAAAGGCGGCTCAAAAGACTAGTAGACCTACTCCCATATCTCAGAAAGATCCAACATTTATTACGTTACAGAGAACCATTGGTAATCGAGCTGTATTGCAATTTATTAATGGTCTAACAAGCGAGGTAAAAACAGTTCAGCTTGAACAAGGGAGCAAAACACAGTCATATAACCAAAGACCAGATGTGATTCAGAGAAAGTTTACATTTAATATTGATAAAGAAAATCTAACTGTAAAAGATGCTGAGTATGTAAGAGACAAAGGTACCAAATACCTTTCGAGTAACAAAGACTATAAACACACTACAGCCGACAGTGTGAAACAAGATATGTGGCTAGGTATGAACGGAATGCATATCACTGATTTTTGCAAGCGATTGATCGAAATATGTGATCAATATACTGAGTTACCTGGAATGAATTTATTGGATGCACATCCATTAACTCATGCTGAGCCTGCAGAAATTCCCATGAACTTAATTCTTGCTGAGAATTTCGATCTATTTACTGATTCTAAAGCTTCTATTGAAAAATTAAGTAATGAACTACGACCTTATATTACAGAGTTTAATACATTGGATGTGTCAGAAAGAAAAGTAGCAGCTTTTAACATGTGGAGCATATCAACTGATCTTATTAGAAGTATGGAAGCTTTCCGTGATCTCATGCCTTTAGTCAATGTGGTTTCTGGCATTCAAAAACGAGGGCAGGAAAAAGAAGCTCTAGAAATTTTACATGGGAAACGCTCTGGTACTAAATTGAATGCTCTTTGGTTGCTTTTTGATTTTGCAGCTATAAATGAAATGATTTCAGAAATGGAAAATGAAGACGAAATAAAGGAGGCGATTTCTGATGCGATACCTTGGCTTGAAATTGAACTCCTAAAATCACATATGGATTTTTTGGAAATGCCATTTACTCCTGAAAATATTGTCAATTACATCGCTGCAACCATGCTTGGTAATCATATTAACCTTGTTAAGATCAGTTATCCTGAGGCTGCTACTGAGGCAAACATCGAAGACAAAACGGTGATGATGGACGTACTTAATCAGAATGATGTCGCTATTAACAAAGAATTAGTAATTCATATCATGCAAGAAATTGGAACTTTTAAAGCAAACTAAGATTAACCGTATGAGGATCGGCCAGCACCTTTCATTTAATTGTGAGCTTCTTGACGAAACCTCCACAGAATAATATACTATCTAAATGGTTAACCAAGTTAACTATTCGCCTTTCAAAAAATTAAAGTATCTTATATGCAAAAATAAACTTGATGAAGGGTAAGTGGAGGAGAAGGAATATGGAGCATCTTGATCAAAAGAAAAAAATATCCATAATGCTAGCGATTATGGCTGCTATGCTTTTTGCTGCATTAAATCAAACGATTGTAGGAACAGCATTGCCTAAAATAGTTGGTGAATTAGGTGGATTCGAATATTACAGCTGGGTTTTTACCAGCTTTATGCTGGCTTCTAGTGTAACGGCTATTTTAGTTGGGAAGCTATCTGATACGTATGGGCGTAAGCCTTTTATTTTGATTGGAATCGGTATTTTTATTGTAGGTTCTTTTTTATGTGGTTTATCTGAAAATATTATCGAATTGATTATATATAGAGGGGTACAAGGCTTTGGGGGAGGCATGATTATGTCCACTGCCTTTACTGCTGTAGGAGACTTGTTTTCTCCAAGGGAACGCGGACGCTGGCAAGGAATCATGAGTGGGGTCTTCGGTCTTGCAAGTGTATTTGGTCCAACTCTTGGTGGGTACATCGTTGATCATACTCATTGGAAATGGGTTTTTTGGGTTTTCTTACCTGTAGGAATTATAGCTTTTGCCATGATTTTCTGGCTATTTCCATCTATCAAGAGGACTGAGAAAGTTCCAATTGATTATTTAGGATCACTATTTTTAACCTTGACCATAGTTCCATTGTTGCTAGCCTTTTCGTGGGCAGGATCAAGGTATGATTGGGCTTCTACCGAAATATTAGGTCTGTTTTGTGCTGCAGCCGTTGCTTTGATTTTATTTATTGTTGCGGAAAGAAAGGCTAAGAGTCCCGTTGTTCCTCTATCTTTATTCAAGAATGGAATCTTCACTATTTCAAATGCAGTAGGTTTAATTTTGGGTGCTGGGATGTTTGGAGCTATTATGTATATGCCATTTTTTGTGCAGGGAGTTATGGGAACCTCGGCTACTCAATCTGGATTTATCATGATGCCTATGACATTAGCCATGGTATTAGCGAGTACCATCGGTGGACAGTTAATCACCAAAACGGGTAAATATAAGCTTATTGCTCTAACTGGCTTGCTTACTATGGCTGTGGGAATGTACTTATTATCACTAATGACTGCTGCTACTTCAGTGCCTGTAGCTGTTCTATTTATCATTATTGTAGGGTTTGGTCTAGGCTTGGCATTCCCTGTCTTTACTTTGACGGTGCAGAATGCTGTAGACCAAAAGCTGCTAGGTGTTGCCACAGCATCTACTCAATTGTTTAGACAATTAGGTGGTACGATTGGGGTAGCTATTTTAGGAACGATTATGAATGCTAGGATGAATAGTAAAATTGGAGAGCTGATGGAGCAAAACCAAGGAGCTTTACCTACGGATCCCGAAGTATTAGAAACTTTGGAATTTTTACAGGATCCACAGGTATTAATGGATCATCAAAAAGTTGATGAATTTCTTCTTTCGATTCCACAAGAACTACAACTTATTGTGCAAGATATGCTAAACTTAATGAAGGATGCCCTTAGCTTTTCTCTAACAGGAGTATTTTTCATTGGAAGTATTATTATGCTTAGCGCGTTTATTCTAACGTTCTTATTAAAGGAGATTCCTTTACGTACATCCAATCAGGCTCCGGCGAAAGACGAGGCGAGTCAAGGAACTGAATAACAAGAGGACGGATGAGTATGGAGAATAGAGAAGAGCTTATAACAGAGATTGATCTGTTAACCATTCAAATGAATAAGCGTTTTAAACAGGCTATGACAGAGCTTTTTAAGGGTGAGTTAACGTTAACAGAGTATATCTTTCTGAAATACCTGTTGAATAATGGACCTTCAAGGCCTTCAGATGCAGCAGCTGTTTTTGAGGTTTCTTTGGCACATGTCACTTCAATGTGTGATCGACTCGTTAAAAAAAGCTTAATATATAGAGAGCGGACAGAAGCAGATCGAAGAACGATTGAAATTGGCCTTAGTGAGGAAGGTAAGGCTATTATAGAAAAGTTTACAAAGATAAAAAGAGAGTTTTTGACGACTCTGTATCAAGACTTATCAGATGAAGAATTAACTCAGCTCATTTTTATCATGAAAAAGGTTAATGATTCTTT
This sequence comes from Bacillus horti, assembly GCF_030813115.1. Taxonomy (NCBI): domain Bacteria; kingdom Bacillati; phylum Bacillota; class Bacilli; order Caryophanales; family Bacillaceae; genus Caldalkalibacillus; species Caldalkalibacillus horti. The sequence continues at coordinate 98,374 of NZ_JAUSTY010000006.1, forward strand.
TGAAAAAAGATAAAAAGATGTAATCAGATAGTACTTATATCATATAAAGCTCAAATTCTTAACAGTTCTGCTGAGAGTTTGGGCTTTTTTGAACCTTTATAGATAAACACCTATAGCAATCATAAACCAAAGTCAAATCCGACAAAAATCAAGTACGAATGATCGGGAACAAGCTTTTAACAGGAGATAGAATCGTTAGTGAGAGGAGGAGATACAATGGATTTGCTCAAGGAAATGAATCAAGCTCTAACTTATATTGAAGAGCATCTTGACGATGAATTGGATTTAGCCCAAGCAGCCGTCATTGCTCGCTGCTCTGAATTTCACTTTAAAAAGATGTTTGCCTATCTAGCTGGAATCCCTTTACTAGAATATATTCGCCGAAGAAGATTAACTCTAGCTGGATTCGAATTAAAAGCAGGGAGCATAAAGGTGATCGATGTTGCCATGAAATATGGCTATAATTCTCCAGATTCCTTTACTAAAGCCTTTTATCAGCTACATGGGATAAATCCTTCTGAGGTGAAAAAGCTTGGTAGTTCATTAAAAGCATTTCCACGTATGTCCTTCCAACTAACCATAAAGGGAGGAAATCCTATGGATTATCGGATTGAACAAAAAGAAGCTTTTACTCTTGTCGGAATTAAAGAAAGAATTCCCCTTGTCTATCATGGAGAAAATCCTGCTCTTACGGAAATGATGAAGCAGATTACAGATGAAGTATACACAAAGCTAAAATCACTAGCTAATGTGGAGCCTTACGGAGGCTATAATGCCTCATTCAATTTTTCGGACAGAGAGAACGAAGAAATAGCAGAGCTCGATCATCTTATTGGTGTAGCCACAACAAAAGAGGAGGTATTAGGATTAGACTCACATCACGTCCCTGCCCTTACATGGGCTATTTTCAGTGTAGTAGGGAGTCCAACAGATATTCAGGAAATATGGGGACGGATTTATGGAGAGTGGTTTCCTTCGTCTCAATATGAAGCGATTGACGCTCCAGAAATCCTATATACAGCAAAAACTGTTCCAGAGGAATCGAATTTTAAAAGTGAGATTTGGATTCCTGTTCAAAGGAAAACTGAAGCAGGTTAAACTCAAGTTTTATTTCTCTTTGAGCTGGCAGGTAATAGGAGAGAAGAAGGAAAATACAATGATATAAATAGGCAGGAAGAAAAGGAGGCTATATTCAATACAGCTATTTGAAGAAGCAGGTGGATGCTCCTTGGTACTAACTCATACGTTTTATAAAACAGATTATATTCCGAACTTCTTGGCAGGGTGGCATGTACATTTAGATGTATTGGCTGATGTTCTGGAGGAAAAGCATGAAGGATTTCCTTGGGACAAAGTAAAGGCGATGAAGAAGGAATACATGAATAAGCTAGGACAATAATTCACTCAAAAATACACGATGAGAGGAGAAATGACAGATGACACAGACCCTTACAATTGAGCACAAAACATATATTCATGTACACCCAAGCAAGGTCTATGAAACACTAACCACAGGAAAGGGATGGGATGCTTGGTTCACTCAAGGCACAGCAGTTGACGCTAGAAAGGGTGGAAGGATTCATTTTCGCTTCAAGGATTTTGGTCCCGAGCATATTACTATGGAGGATGGAGGAGCGGTTCTAGAAAGCGACTTAAATGAGAGATCTGTGTTCCAATGGACACCAGGTGACTCGACAACAACTGTTTCTTTTACATTAACAGAGGTAGAAGAAGGTACAATGGTTAACGTAACAGAAATCGGCTATACAACATCTGAAAGAGATTTAGCCGCTTATAGTGATTGCTCTGTTGGGTGGGGAGAGGCTTTAACATTGCTAAAATTTTACTTAGAGCACGGCATTACTTATGGTCAAGTACCACGGCATACTATGGACAAGATCATGGTTGGGCAATACGAACAGCGTACAGATGACTATCTAAAAAAGAATTAAGAAATAATATAAGCTGTAAAGTGAAGAGATCATACCTAAATCACAAGGGTATGATCTCTTTTTCAATCAATGGAGACTCTTTAATTGTAATTATAGGTAAGGCTCTACTTTATTGTTTGTCGGGAGTATTCCAGCCTTGTACTTCTTCATTTAAAAGATGCTTTACTTTCTCTATTTGATCAGGGGGATCCTTATCAAAATCTTTCATTGGCTCGTGTTTATGCATCCAATGATGGAGGCGATCCTCTATTTGATGCTCAGCCTGCTGTAAAAACTCTATTTGTTTGCGAACATTTAGGAGCTTTGTTTGATAGAACTTAATAATGAGTGACGAGTGCAGCTCTGGATTTTCTGTCGTTGCTACACAATCAAAATACCTAGCAATTTCCTCTGTAGTGGTTCCTATACTGAGAAATAATTGGATCGTTTCGACCCACTTTACATCTGCTTCGCTGTACTCTCTGTATCCATTTTCCTTCCTTATAGGAGTAATGAGTCCTTTTTCCTCATAATAGCGTAAGGAACGGAGGCTAACTCCAGTTTTCTGAGATAAGGCACTAATCTGCATCACGATTGCCCCCTTAGTAAAAGCCATAGATTAATTTTAGCTCAACTATTACGAATATCTTTTATTATATCAGTTATAGTCTCATATTCAGAGAAGCCCTTAGAGATAAGGTGGAATAGAGTATCAGATTCCTGTAAATACAGTCTAGGAAAAGCGTCAGCTTTAAGCTGTTTCGCTAAGGAAAAATCATATCTAGCTATCTGTTTGAAATGCTCTTCCTTCATTTGCTCTATAAAAGTCTCCTGATTAAGCTGAAATTTCTCAGCAAGAACACGATACAGCTTATCTGAGCTAGGATTATATCCCTTCATGTAAATAAGGGTGAATAGCTCTGAAACAAATTCAATCGGATGAAAGGGAGAGGAGGACTCGCGCATTATAGCGACAGCTGTGGCTGGTATTAAGGAATCCATGATCACATCATCTGCTTTAACCATGGTAAAAAATTCATTACTAAATGCTGCTCCAGTTTGATCTATAATATTTTTATAGGATTCTCTTGAAACAGTACGCTTCTTCCTGATGCTTTCAATACTACCTGCTTCTTGAATCAGCCCACCGCTTATCACTTCAAACTGAAAAGTGTCTTTGTAGGTTTGGAACAGTTTCTGTACAATTGGAGTGAAGGCATAGCACCAAGGACATAACACATCGTAGACATATATTATTTTTTTGTTCTCTAAATTTTTATTCTGATTTTCATTCATCTTTAACACCCTTATCTTCTTGGAAAAGAGATATCTCCAAGTTAGTTGTGATTCACGATTATTTCCTACTATTTTAAACCCTTACATAGTGTGAAGGTCAATAGTTTTTGAAAAAGTAAAAAACATAAATACTTCGATACAACCCGAAATGTTATTCCATTACAATAAGACTATGGATCTATAAACATAACTAAATCAAGTGGGGGAGAAAAGGTTGAACAGATATATCTTTGCCTTATTAGTTATCATAACAACATCTTTAATGGGCTCTTCGTTTGCTGTAGGTAAAATGGGGTTGGAGTATGTTTCACCCCTTTTCTTAGCTGCTTTGAGATTCACCTTAGCTGGAATGATCATGGTTGTGGTCGTTAAGCTTTTAAAGAGACCACATCCGAAAACAAAAGATGTGTGGTTGAAGGCGGTTGTCATTGGTTTTTTTCAAACCGCAGGTGTGATAAGCTGTATCTTTTTAAGTCTACAAACGATTACTTCCGGGGAATCAGCTATTCTTACATTTATGAACCCATTACTTGTTGTTGTGTTCGGCACACTGGTTCTAAAAATGAATTATAAATTCCTACAGTGGGTAGGTGTTAGTTTAGGCTTTGTCGGTGTTTTTATTACACTGGGAGGACAGGTTGAGTTTAAAATAGGAACACTGTTTGGCTTCTTGTCTGCGGTATCCTGGGCGATCGCTACGTTATTGGTCAAATCATGGGGAAATAAGTTCGATACCTGGGTTTTATCTGCTTACCAAATGCTCTTTGGAGGATTGTTCATTATGATAGCTAGCTTTTTGTTTGAGCAGCAGTCTTTTGAGATCAACCTTAGCTCAATAGGTATACTCATTTGGTTAGCCATCATGGCGTCAATTGTACAATTTGCGTTGTGGTACTTTTTATTGCAGAAAGGCGATCCAGGAAAAACAAGCTCTTTCTTGTTCCTAGCGCCATTTTTCGGAGTAATATCTGGCTGGGTGTTGTTAGGTGAAGAGCTGAAGTGGTATGTGATGGCTGGTGGGTTACTCATCTTCATTGGTATCTTTTTGGTCAATTGGAGAAGTCATTCCATGCGGCAACGTGAGAAGAGGGTGGAGGCTGTCCCTAAGAGCTAGTTTTTGGGACAGCTTTTTAATCCGTTTATAAACAAATGAACTTAATTAAACCAATGTTTTTAATGCATCTGGAGTATAGGGAATGAGATCATTTCTTTGAGCATCTCGTATTTTGGTAGCCCATGCAGGGTCAACCAGCAATGCACGACCCACAGCAACCAAATCGAACTCTTCCTTTTCTAGTCTTTCCATTAACTGATTAATACTACTTTCGTTGACTTCCGTTCCTGTACTTAGATTGTTCACGACATCACCGATTAAACCTACCGATCCGACAGTAATCGTGGGCTTTCCAGTAAGTTTTTTAGTCCAGCCAGCTAGATTAAGGGACGATTCATCAAACTCCGGCTCCCAAAACCTGCGAGTTGAGCAATGAAAAATATCGACTCCAGCATCCACCAACGGTGCTAGCAATTTTCCTAGCAGCTCGGGAGTAGTTGCTAGCTTTGCCGTATAATCTCCTGATTTCCATTGGGAAAAACGGAATACGATAGGGAAGTCGGGTCCTACTGCGAGACGACAAGCCTTAATTGTCTCTACAGCAAATCGAGTACGGTCTATAGGACTACCACCATAACGATCCGTTCGTCGATTTGTTTTTTCCCAAAAGAATTGATCGATCAAGTAGCCATGTGCACCATGAAGTTCAATTCCATCGAAACCTAGCTGCTTGGCATTACTTGCCGCTTGGGCATACGCATCAATCACTTTTGCTATTTCTGATTCGCTTAGTGGTTCGGACACTTTATTGCCTGATTGAGTAAGACCTGATGGACCAATCGGTAATGCATCGGGATTCGGCAAGTCACCTATACTACGCTCCATACCAACGTGCCAAAGCTGGGGAATAATTCGTCCGCCCGCTTCATGAACAGCTCCGACCACATTAGACCAGCCCTCTAAGGCATCTTTACTATAAAGATTGGGCCAATTAGGACTGCTTCCTGCAGCTGGGTGGTTTATCAATGTACCTTCAGTCACAATAAGTCCTACAGCATTTACTGCACGTCTTCGATAATAGGCAGCAACATCTGATCCTGGCACTCCTTTAGGTGAGAAGCCACGGGTCATCGGTGCCATGACGATACGATTCTTGATGGTCAGGTTCCCAATTGAAAAAGGGGTGAACAATGCTGAAGTCGAATGGTATGGATGTAGTTGTTTATTACTATTCAATTCATAACCTCCGTTACTTATAAACTTTTTTATTTACTTCTTCTTTTCTCCAGAAAGAAAGAAGGCTTTCCAACTTTATTTCTGCTTCTTTTAAAGCTGTTATCTGTTTTTGTGTGTTACTCAATTTGTCTTCGTATAGGGCGACGGCTTCTGGAACACATGAAGGATGAGCAGATGTTGGAATCGAATCATGTGTTGAAATGGATGAAGTACAAACTAGGATTTTCGCAATTTCATCTGTATTTAGACCCAGATCAAGAAATAGTTGAATTGTTTTTACTCTTTCTATAGCAGACCTATCATATTTGCGGTAGCCATTTCCAAGCCGCTCCGGAATGATAAGCTCTTTTTCCTCATAATAGCGTAGAGAGCGGATGCTCACTCCTGTTTTAACTGATAATTCACTAATACGCATACCATCACTTCCTTTCCTTATAGGTCTTATTAAATCATAAAGTATGACATTGTGTGAGAGTCAATAGGAAGTGTTCCTTCCTGTGTTTCATCAATTTTTTTGCCTTGCATTTTAAAGATATATATATTATTCTGTTATTAAACCGATCGGTCAGTTTATTCGAAATAACATGTAAGTAGGTGATTTAGAATTATGGCGCGACCCTCTGGGCAAGGAGACCAAACAAAAGAACTTATAGCAGAAAAAGCTAAGGATCTTTTCGAACAGAAAGGCTATGCGGCCACTTCTATGGAAGATATCCGTAAGTATACGCAAATTAGCAAAGGAAGTATTTATTATCACTTTAAAAGTAAAGAGGAATTGTATTTGTATACAGTTGAAACAGCTTCTAAAGCCTGGAGAACAGAATGGGAAAATCAAGCCAACCAGGTTACAACGGCTACAGAGAAGTTATACTTGCTTGCTAGATATTATGCTTCAGATATGCAGAACCCACTATCTAAAACCGTTCCAGAATATATTGGCTCAGAGAATCTCAATGAGAAAATAGATGAAAAAATCATCCAACTCATTCAACCAGAATATGATATTTTTTATCAGATTATTGAGGAAGGCATACATGATAAAGAGTTTGTAAGTAATAAAACAATTGGCGATTTAGCCTATATTCTTTATAGTACACTCACTGGCATGAGTATTACGCAATTCCTTGGCTATGATGAGAAAAAGTTCTATCTACTTTACGAAAATGCGATTGATGTTTTTTTGAATGGGATAACTAATCATAAACCCCTCACTAAATAAGGGGTTTTAAAGCACAAGTTATTAAACCGATCGGTCAGTTTATTAATAAATGATTACAAGGGAGGAAGTTCAATGCAAACGTATGATATTCAAGTAAGACCAATGGGCGACTTTGAATCGGATATACACCGTAAGGCGGCAGCTGTTTTTGTTGATGGATATGGTAAGGAATTAACTTTTCTCTCTAAGGACCGTGAACGCTTAATCGATACATTTAGTCAAATGATTTGTCCAGATGTTTTTTATCTTGCTGAATTGGACCATGAAATCGTTGGAATTCTTGCCTGTTCCAACAATCATAAGCGAGCGCTGACAATTGATCAGACCATTCTAAGGAAATCCTTTGGCTATGTGAAAGGAAGTCTTGCTTATAGGTTTATGAAAGACGAGTTTAATAAGAAATTACCTTACCAGGATGATACAGGGTATATTGAAAGTGTTGCCACAACAGGTAAAGCCCGGGGGAAAGGTGTTTCAACCACCTTATTCCGTTACGTCTTGGAGAATGCTTCCTATCAACGCTATGTTCTTGAAGTCGTAGATACGAATGAAAACGCCTATCGATTATATACTAAGCTGGGATTCTCAGAGATAGAACGGAAAAAAGAAAGTTTCTCAAAGCTAAAAGGCTTTAAAGAACGGATTTATATGGAATTATCCGTAGGCACTCTTTATAGACATTGAGGGACTATAGAAAAGGGCTCTGAAAGGAGTTATAAGGTTTTAATATTGAGCACGTAGTTCTAAATAATAGACCTCATCATTTACCTCAACGAAAGATTTGGTGAAATATGTATAAAATTCCTCTGTTGCTCACATATTATCCGTGATAAGAAAAACACAATGCTAATGAGGAGGCAACATGATGCAGCAACAAACTCCAATGAATCAAGGTCAACAGCAAGGTCAAACTCAAGGGATGCCGAACATGAACCATGGTGGGCATGAGCTTTTTGATTTACATGAAGTACTAGGAGATAAAATTAATTTGTTAGACCAGTTTATGATCTTTAGACAATATGTACAGGATCCAGAGCTTCTAGATATTTTGGACAGACAATATCAATTTGCTCTTACACATTACAATATTACAGCTGAGTGCTTTTCCACAGGACAAAAGCCTAGTCAGGAAACAGAAACGTATATGATTCAGAACATGACCCCTCCTGTTTATGGAATTAAACCAAGCCAACCTAAAAAGCCAAATCAATCCCTTGCCGACGTTAAGGATGCTGGACTCAGCGGTCATATGCTTGGGCTTGTTAAAGGTCATGCTTCATTATTAACGATGGCTTCTGTTGAGGTAACAAATCCTGTTGTACGCCGAGTATTAGCGTCACAGGTTCAGCATTTTATTGAAATGGTCTATGAGATTTTCCAATACCAAAATAAGAATGGCTATTACCAGGTACCTCAGCTGTCTGCTCAGGATGCACAGGCTATGCTAAGTGCCTATACACCAGCTCAAGGCACTCCTCAAATGCCTTCAAATCAAGGTGGTACAACGACTCACTAAGCAAGTCTCGGTCAAGCAGAACCTGCTAAACAAACATTAGAGCTCTAAAAAAGTGAAGGCTTTTGTATTAAAATAAAAGGTAATTCAGTTCAAAAAGATCTAACCTCTGGATAATGAACGGTTCCAAAGGTTAGATCTTTTCATTTGGGCATGTATTAGAGTGTTCTAAGGCTGACTCACATTGTTTTCTAATGATTCTAGTCTTTCAGGATGAAACTCTAGTCTAGGGACAGAATACAGGATAAGAGAGGAGGGCGAGTATTGAACCATATAAGAACTGAAAAGTGGGCTTCTTGGTGGCAGGTAGCTCTATTTGGAGCTGGCTGTACAATCGGTATAGGCTTCTTCTTAGGATCAAGCATTGCCATTCAGAAAAGTGGTGTTTTCATCTTTATTATTTACCTTCTAGCAGCTATTTCAACTTGGTTTGTCCATGATGCTTTGGCACAGCTCACGATTCACTTTCCACAGAAAGGATCATTTCGTAGCTTTGCTAGAAATGCTTTTGGCCGCTGGGCTGGATTTGCTGTAGGCTGGATCTATTGGTTTTCGGAAATTCTTATTTTAGGAAGTACTCTTATAGCTATTGGACTTTTTACACAGGTTTGGTTTCCTGATATCCCACTTTGGTTGTTGTCAGCAGGATACTCCTTTCTAGGACTTGCCATCCTTATTTTAGGAACTAGAGGAATCAATCAAACGGAAAATTTATTCGCTGTAATAAAAATTGCTGCTATCATCATGTTTATAATTGTAGCTATTATTTCTTTATTCAAAGATTCTTCCACAAGTAAATCTTTCTCAACACTCATAGAAAACGAATTAGCAAACGGGTGGAAGGGTGCATGGCAAGGACTTCTTTATGCCTTTTATGCTTATGGCGGTATTGAGGTTATGGGCTTTATGGAAACCAATTTAAAAGATGTGAAGGAAGCAACAAAAGTAGGAAGAAGCATGATTGGTGGAATAACACTCTTATACATTTCTTCACTTGCTCTCATTTTGCTAATTGTACCGATTCATCAGCTAACTCAAGATAGGAGCCCTTTTATAAGTGTCCTTGAATTGATTCACGCCTCTTGGTTCGCTTATATCTTAAATGGTGTTTTTGTTGTCGCTGGTTTCTCCATCCTCGTTGCCTCTTTATATGCGGCTTCCACAACTTTAGTTTCCTTAGCTGAGGACAGGGATGGACCAAGCTGGATAAAGAGAAAAGTAGGAAAAAGGGAGCATCCTATCTATGCCTATATCCTCAATGCTCTAGGTTTGTGTTCGGCTGTTTTACTTGCGCTCCTCATTCCAAAGGAAATTTTCCTATATCTTATAACAGCTGGTGGTTTGGTTCTACTTTATATCTGGCTCATCATTTTGTTCTCTTACCTACGACTTTTCAAAGAGAAGGAAAAAAGAAGGGTAGAAACATTAAAAACATGGTCAGCCATTTTTCTGATTGTTTTAGCCTTTTCAGGTAGCATGCTGGAGCCTTCAGGGAGGATTGGTTTTTGGATTAGCTTAGGTATTGTCCTTTCTATGGTTCTTATTACTTTTTTGGTTAAGCGAGCTGTAGGGGATCATGCTGGGTAAAAATTAGGTACCATCTAATGGGAAGGGGGACGATACCTAAGAGAAAGATAGGTTATTCTATTCAAAATTTCTGTTAGCCTCTGCTTGAGTATCCTCGTTTGTATGATGAGCTACTTTCGTGCTCCATACAGTAGAAAATGGACAAACAGTTGGAGTGCTCTGGTCATCCGGTAAAAAGTATTGTTGCCATTCAAGATTATCCTTCTGTCCATACCATTTCAATGAAGGGTGAACCGGAACCTGATCATAGCTTTCTAAGTTCTTTCGTATCAATTTTTTCATGTTTCTGCCAAATGGAGTAGCATCATTGATCTCCTCAAACACCCAGCGAGGCTGAAAAGCCAAAAGAAAAGTGGCAAATGATCGACTTTTACGTTTCTGATGAGCTGGAGTGGCACAAAAGGTAAAGTAGGGCTGACCATCAAAGCAAAATTCCCAAGATGGATGAGCAGGATCGATTGAAATTCGAGCTGGCCATAAAGTTTCGTCCTGTGCACTGAGCTGACTAAGGAAGCTCCAAAAAAGCTGTTCATACTCCTGCACACTAAGATTTCCTACTAAAGGATTTGGTTCAAAAAAAAGAACGAAGGAAGCATATTTACCTGTTTCCTTCGAGCAATGTCCATACTGCTTAAGAAGCTCCGCCGTTTGCTTGATAGCTTCTGTAGAGCTAGGTTCTGGGACAAATCCGAATCTTAACTGATTGCTTTGAAAGCCTTGACGACCAGGAATACAGGGAAACGCATTTATAGGGTCAAGCATCATGTTACTAAACTGATTATAGGCTTCTTGGGCCCACAGTGGAAGGCTATCTACATGTTCATCTAGCGATAACTTTGTATAGAGTTCAGCCATGTTCTCCTCCTGCTTTTAGATTTTAGGGCATAGTATGCATGGGAAGGAGTATAGGTGAATGCCTAATAGACGAAAGAGGAAAGCCAAAGGCTATATTTAAACCAACTATAAGCGTTGGTAATCGGCAAACTAGTAGGATTTAATCATCACTGAAGAAGCAAAAGAAGAGCCTGATAGCCAAAATAAATGCCGAAGCCAATTAAAGAACAAGCGGCTAATGTTGAGATTACTTGAAGGATAGACTGATTTCCAACCTTATGAAAACTACTTGCAAACAGGGCGATGGCAACATCCCAGATAAAAATACCTAAGAAGATGCCTAGTGTATGCCACAAAAGCTGTATGTACCCAAACTGATGCATACTTTGAGCTAAGATTGAGCCGTATATTCCTAGCCAAAATAAGATATTCAAGGGGTTTAGCAAAGCGATGAAAAAGCCTGAACGAAAGGAACGCATACCCGTTTCTGTTTTAGGAAGTATGCTACTTTTCTTTTGGTTGATTAGTGTTTCAATTCCCGTGTAGACTAAAACAAAACAACCAAAAAGCCAGAGGAACACTTTCATAAACGGGGTACTCAAGAAGTGAGCCAGCCCAAAATAGATAAGTAGCATGTACAATATATCCGCACACATTGCCCCAATTCCAATAAGCCAGGCGTGAAGAAATCCAAATCTAGCTCCTTTTTCTAATTGTGCAGCTGTGATAGGACCAACTGGGGCAGATAAGGAAACACCAAGAAACATATACGTAAAAAAGGTAGGCACAATCATCCCTCCATAGGTAACAACTAACTTGTACACTCATTTTATTCATGGAGGGTATGGTGTAGAAGAGAATTAATGATTAATTGATGCTTATGTTATTTCTACCTGAATGGAAGTGCAATGGTAGCCATTACAGGCACTTTCAGCACAGGGACAAGCAGAAATCGCTACAATTAAATCTACTTCAGCACGAAGCTCTGTAAAATCTCCAGCTTTGGATAAAGGTCGTTCTATCGAAATTTTACCTGAGGATGAAATTTTGGTATTCATAAAAAGGTTAAGTGGATAATATTGCTTAGGGGACTGAATCTGAAAATTATTTAAGGCACGATTAAGATTATCGTAGCAGTTTTTATGATTAGACTTTTGGTAAAGCAATTCATACATTTCTGAGCGACAAGCTGGATTAATAAAATCATGCTGACCTACCGTATCCTTCACCACTTTTAATAAAGGGCGATAACGATTGGAATATATATAATCTCCTTCTTTCATTTTAAAGCTCCGTAGCACATCGAGAGTTACTCCAGGATCTAAGCGTTCTTGGATATCTTCTTTTACATACGCAATAAAATCTGCTACCTGCTGACCTTCAACATCGATTACCCGTACCGTTTGACCAGCTGATAAGTTAAAGCCTATGCTTTCTGTAGCAGGAATCAACCATTTTTGCTTTTGGTTCATATTCATACCTCCTGATAGTCTTAAGTCTCCTAAGCTAAGTATGGCTATGATAAAATAAAGCTATTCCACAGATAAACTTTATCTTTTCTTAAGATTTAGTTATAACATTCTTTAAACGATATGATTATGCTTAGTAAAGTAGCTTTGCACTAGACTACAAACAAGAGGATGATGAGCTTGAGAAATATACTAATTGTTGATGATGATAAGGAAATAGGCAACCTAATTTCTATCTACTTAAAGAATGAAGGGTACACCTATACTTTTGCCCACGATGGAAGGGAAGCACTGGAGAAGTTTGAGAATGAACATATTGATTTGATTATTTTAGATATTATGATGCCTGAATTAAATGGCATTGAGGTATGTAGAAAAATTAGAGAAAAACATCTTGTTCCTATTTTAATGCTAAGTGCCAAAGCGGAGGATATGGACAAGATTACTGGTTTGATGACAGGTGCCGATGATTATATGATAAAACCATTTAATCCGTTAGAGCTAGTAGCAAGGGTAAAATCCCTGCTTAGACGATCCTTTCAATACGTGGCAGAATCAAAGCCTGCTGAGCACATTCTAAAATTAAATACAATTGAAATTAATAAATCCTCACACACCGTTATGATTGAAGGGAGAATCATTCCTTTAACCTCTAAGGAGTTTGATATTCTTTACTTGCTGGCAACAAACCTTGGCCGGGTGTATAGTGCCGAAGAGCTGTTTCAGCTTGTTTGGCAGGAAAAATATTATGCCTCCAATAATACGGTCATGGTTCATATTAGCAACCTTAGAGATAAATTAGAAAAAGAGCTTGGCTATAAATTAATTAAAACCGTTTGGGGAGTTGGATATAAAATTGAAGAATGAATATGTACGCAGCCTGCGGCGACAATTGCTCCTGCTCGTTCTCAATAGTTTTTTGTTGGCTCAAGGAGCTGTTTTACTTTTACTAGGTATAGCTGTGGTGGTGATGTCAGTGAATTCTGGTACATTTGGCATCCTAACCATGCCCTTCCAAGCACTGATTTCCATGCTCTACTACACGGTGACACCTATTCCTGTCATTTTGCTTACTGACCTCATCCTGTTTGTTATCTTCCTCCTAATGCTTAGTTCCAAAAGAATGAATTTGCTAGCGCAGATCATGGTTACGGTAAAGCAAATGTCTCAAGGGAAATTCGATGTGTCACTACCGGTAGATATAAAGGATGGCTTACCTAAAAACGAGATGAACATGCTAGCAGCTGACATTAATCAGATGGGAAATCAACTTGAAGCGTCTATAGAAGAAGAGAGAAAAGCGGTGCAAGCAAAAAATGAGCTGATTACAAATGTATCTCATGATCTAAGAACCCCTCTTACTTCAGTAATTGGTTATCTTCGCCTAATCGATGAAGACCGCTACAAGGACGAAGTCGATTTACGCTATTATGTGAGCATAGCGTATGATAAATCCAAAAGGCTAGAGAGAATGGTCAATGATCTTTTTGAATATACCCGAGTAAGCTATGGTGGATTGGCCTTACATCGTACTGAAATAAATATTGTTCAGCTCTTAGGACAGCTAAGTGCGCAATTTTCTCCACAGCTTGAAGAGGCTAATATGGATATGAAGCTTTCTTTTTCAAAGGAATCCATCCTTGTCAAAGCAGATGGTGATAAAATCATGCGTGTATTCGAGAACCTGATTCAAAATGCCATTAAATATGGAGCTGATGGTAAGAGGGTCGAAATCCGAGGAGAAGAGAAGAGGGGAGAAGCCGTTATTGAAATCGTGAATTACGGCTCAAGAATTCCAGCGGCTGATCTACCTCATTTATTTAATCGGTTTTACAGAGTAGAAAAATCTCGCGCTGAGCATACTGGTGGTACAGGACTAGGATTGGCCATTACGAAAAGTATCGTGGAATTACATCGAGGGCAAGTATCTGTAAAAAGCAATGAATTCGAAACCAACTTTGAAGTACGTTTACCTCTGTCTAAACCAAAGCCTCAACTCGAAATAAAAGAAATTCAACAAGAATAATGAAGATATATGGCTATTCCTTGGAGCTGTCCCACTAGTAGATTTGTCTACTTAGGGACAGCTTTTTTTGTTTGCTATCTTTTTTATATTGCTCTTAAGTCAGCATCTTTTGATTATTAATGAATGCTTGCTAGTGCTGCACTGGAACCATTGGATAATGGTTCATAGACTTGACAAATCAAAAAATAGTCTATATCGTATTAAGTGTATTATATATAGCAGTACACTTAATACAAATAGTAAAGACAACCTTATATTTTCTTAAGATTTTCTTTATCTTTTTTTTCATTTGTATTTAGAAATCAAGGGTAAGATGGTTTTAAAGCTAAGATATTCACCATCAAGACCCAAAACTTAATAAAAGGAGTGACCAATGATGAGATTCTCAAAATGGTTATTTATGCTATGGTTTCTCGTTATCGTCATGATAGCTGTATTTAATCTTAACTTATCAGCATAAATGAACAGATACTTAGAATAGATGAAATAGGTATTCGAATTCAATGAAATATACTCAGAATCAATGAACTAGAACACAAAAATTTACCCATAGAACGGTGGAGGTTTTAAATGAAAAAAACGATTCTTGTCCTGTACGGAGGTCAATCTGTTGAGCATCAGGTATCGTTACAAACCGCTTACTCTGTGTTAAACGCTTTAGATAAAGAAAAGTACCATGTTGTACCTGTCTACATTACAGAGGATGGAAAATGGTGTACCCTTTCTCCCTTAAAGCATAGCATTGCAAATGTTGAAGAACTACAAACAAACAGCTTGAAAACGGTAGCTGGCTCCATAGCAGATTTACTAGTTGAGTACTTTGGCAAGGAGAACAAACCCCTTGTTTTCCCTGTCCTGCATGGACCACTTGGAGAGGATGGGACTGTACAAGGCTTCTTAGAGCTGTTAGATGTCCCTTACGTTGGAAATGGTGTGTTTGCCTCTGCTGTAGCCATAGATAAGGAAAAAACAAAAGTACTATTAAAGCAAGAGGGAATCCTTCAAGCCCAATCCATAACCATTAGAAGTCATGAGTGGAAGGAACATGCAGAGGAACTAGTTTCACTTATCGAGTCAAAGCTAGGTTATCCATGCTATATTAAACCCGCTAGAATGGGTTCAAGTGTAGGAATCAAGCTTGGGTATGATCGTACTGAACTCAAACAAGGTATCCTTGAAGCCTTTCAATACGATACAAAATTACTGATCGAACCAGAAATTATCGGCAGAGAAATGCAGGTTGCTGTGTTGGGAAATGACTACCCTAAAGCGTCTGTCGTAGGAGAATTGAAAAAAGAGCGAGCGTTTATGGATTACAACGCTAAATATATTGAAGGTAAAATCGTTCCTGTTATTCCTGCTGAGCTTCCTGAGTCTGTACATGAAAAAATGAGAGATGTAGCCATTCGTGCTTTTAAGGCTTTGGATTGTAAGGGACTGTGTCGAGTTGATTTCTTTGTAACCAAATCCTATGAGGTTATCGTCAATGAAGTGAATACATTACCTGGATTTACAGCGTTTAGTCTGTATCCCGCCCTGTGGCAAAAAACGGACGGAACAACCTACTCACAGCTTCTTGAGAGGCTGATACAGCTTGCTTTAGAAAATAAAGAAAACACTCATCAAACAACAACCATAGTGAGGTGATTAAGCATGATACAGCGTTCACTGCTACAAATTCAAGAAATGTTACAGGGGTCAGGGCTATTGGAGATACAATACAGCTTTAATATCACTGGGGTTTCGATAGATACACGTACACTGAAACCACAAAACCTATATGTGCCAATAAAGGGAGAGCGATTTAATGGTCATCATTTTCTAGATAAAGCCATTGAACAAGGAGCTACGGCCACACTATGGAGCATAAATGAACCCAAACCGAATGTGCAGGATTTTCCTGTCATTTATGTCCAAGATACATTGCTTGCTCTACAACAGCTAGCTCATGAATATCGTAAACAGTTAAAAACAAAAGTGATTGGTATTACAGGCAGTAACGGAAAGACGTCTACAAAAGATATCCTAGCAGCCATGCTCTCGAAGAAATATAGAACACAAAAGACAAAGGGTAACCTTAACAACCATATTGGTGTCCCTCTCACTTTACTAGAGCTCAAGGAAGATACGGAAATGGCTGTTGTTGAAATGGGGATGTCAGCTAAGGGGGAAATTGAGAAGCTTGCTAAAATGGCAGCTCTAGATGTAGCCATTCTTACTAATATCGGTGAAGGCCATCTGGATACCTTACACAGTAAAGAAAATATCCTACAAGCGAAGCTTGAAATAGTAACAGGCTTAAAAGAGGATGGATTGGTCGTTTTCAATGGAGATGATCCTTATTTGCAACACGGGCTAGGAAAGAGAGGAGCACTACCTCACACGATAGAATCCAAAACCTTCGGCATGAAATCAGCTCATTCCATCTATCCTACAGCTTTTGTAACAGAAGAAAGAGGCGTTTTTTTCACCATCAACGACTTGAACTCTCCAAGGATTTTCTTACCTATGTTAGGTAAGCACCAGATGATCAATGCCTTGGGGGCACTCGTTGTAGCCAAGCATTTTAACGTTTCATATGCCCATATTCAGAAGGGGTTAAATCATATGGAAGTGACAGGTATGCGGAACGAATGGATTCAGCTTGATGATTTTACGATTCTAAGTGATTGCTACAAATCTGATCCAATGAGTATCCGTGCTTCATTAGACATTTTATATGGAGTAAAAGGCTTTACATCAAAGATAGTCGTTCTCGGAGATACTGGACAATATGATGTTAGCCTGCATGAGAAGCTTGGAAAAGAGTTAAGTACACAGCATATTGATTACGTACTCACTGTTGGGTCTTTAGCTAAACATATAGCTAAAACAGCAGCTACTAGATTCTCACAAGGACATGTCATTTTTTGTGCAGACCAGGATGAACTTCTTTTTGAAATAAAGAAAGTAATCAGTAAAGGCTCGATCATTCTAGTTAAAGGCTCACGTGGTAACCAGCTTGAGCACACCGTCTCTAAGCTAATGGAGCTATCTTTACAAAAGGTTAGCTAGTCAAAGACTTGTTTCCTTGGTAAGAGAAGGACTTAACAATGACTAAAGAGTGAGCATTAAAAAGGAGTTTACTAGAGAGGAAGATCAGGAGTGGATACATCAATCCTTCATAGAGATACATGGGTAGAAATTCAAATCGATCATATTGAACATAACTGTAGAGAAATTCGCAAATGGCTCCCTCCAGAAGTCAGGTTTATGGCTACTGTAAAAGCTGATGCCTATGGTCATGGCGATCTACAGGTGGCCGAAATAGCTCTTCGCTCCGGTGCAGATTCCTTGGCTGTGGCCTTACTAAGTGAAGCCCTTTACTTACGCAGAAATGGCGTACAAGCTCCAATATTAGTGCTTATGCCAATCCTTGCATGTGATGTGAATAAAGCGATTGAGCAGAACATTTCAGTCACCATTGCCCATCCTACAGCGCTTCAGGAAATGCTGGCATACCAAACACACCAAGCTCCTCTTAAGGTTCATGTGAAGCTGGATACTGGGCTAGGCCGAATTGGTATTCGTAATGAAGCAGAGCTACAGAAGCTGCTTTCGGACTTAAAGAGGAAGGAAGTTATTGTTGAAGGCGTTTATACACACTATGCTACAGCAAAACGAGTAGAAACAGATTATTACGACATGCAGCACGCTAAGCTATTGGAAATGATTGATTGGTTAGAGAAAGAAGGAGTAAAAGCTAATGTATATCACTGTGCAAACAGTGCAGCAGCCCTTCAATTTCCTGATCAAGTTCTTGATATGGTGCGAATAGGGGAGGCCATGCTTGGTTTCTATCCCTCGCTAGAAATAAAAAGAAAGCTACCATTTACTCTAAAATCAGCATTATCTTTTCACTCTAAAATCGGTCATATTAAACAGATCAAAAAAGGAGATTATGTTGGCTATGATACGGTTTACCAAGCACAAGAGGAGGAATGGGTAGCCACGATTCCGGTTGGGTACGCGGATGGCTATCATAGGTGCTTCCATGGGTTTTACGTACTCGTAGATGGTCAAAGAATGCCTATCATCAGCACCATCTGCATGGATCAAATGATGATCCGTTTACCTAAAGAGTACCCGCTAGGGACGGAGGTTGTTCTTATTGGGAAACAAGGGGAGGAGGAAATCACCTTCCAGCAGCTCGCTGAACACATCGGCAGTGTTCCACCGGAGATTCCATCTATGATTACAGATCGTGTACCCAAGGTTTACTTTGCTCAGGGCGAAATCGTAGAGATTTTATCTGAGAAAATCTGGGTTAACGCTCCCACACCATCAAAAGAAACGATATTTACCCAAAAGAAAGCATCACTTGATGGGAATGAACAAATTGACAAGAGCTTCAAAAAGAGAATCGTTCAGGCTATATAGAAGTGAATATAACAATCCACGATAATCATTCAAACTCCTTGTAGTTTGAAGTTAACAATATGTACTGAGGATACAACGAATTGGAGGGAGGAAGCTAAAAATGAACTGGGACCTAATTTGGAGAGAGTATCATCAAGAAATCTATATGTATGTCTATTACAGAGTTTATAACAAGCAGGAAGCAGAGGACATCACACAGGAGGCCTTTCTTAAGGTCATTCGAGCGAGTAAACGGTACGAGGATAGAGATACTAAGGGAATGATTGCTCTTTTAAAAACGACTGCAAGGAATCTTGTTGTCGATAGCTGGAGAAAGCAAAACACATCAGCAAAGCATGTGTATGTTGAGTTAGATATGCTTGATTTAACGGAGCAGGAAAGAATAGAGGACTTAGTGGAGCAAAAGGACGAGATTCGAAGAGCTCTACAGTTGCTGAATCACGAGCAAAGAAAGATCGTTAAATATAGATTGCTCCAGGGCTTTTCCATTGCAGAAACAGCAAAGCTAATGGGCAAAAGCATCTCTGCCATTAAAACAACACAGCATCGATCAATACAATTTCTACGTGGTGTTTTGAATCAGCAAAAGCCACAACAGACAAATCGAGTTTCAGCCGAGCAAGCCGTTTAACAAACAGGTTCGCCTCTCTCCACGGGAACTATTCTACGCGGTTATTCTTCAGACAGTGACTAGTACACATGATTATGATAAAATGCGTAGTATCATTGTGTTCTTAATATTGTGTTCGTCATACGGGAGGCAGAGATATGATCTATTTTCTCATCGCAGCTGTTATTGTGGTGGTTGATCAAATAAGTAAGTGGATGATTGTACAACTAATGGAACTTCGAGATTCGATCCCGATTATTGAAGGGATTTTTCATATCACTTCTCATCGAAATGTAGGAGCGGCTTTTGGTATCCTGGAAAATCAACGTTTGTTTTTTATTGCTGTAACGAGTATAGTAGCGATTGGAATTATTTATTATTTATATAAGCAGCGGCATAGTAAAGCTCTTCTAGTTTGGGCTTTAGCTATTATGTTAGGTGGAGTGATAGGAAACTTCATCGATCGACTATTAACAGGTCAGGTTGTTGATTTTTTCGATGTAAATATTGTGCTGGGGTCATTTTTTTACAACTTTCCGATCTTTAATATAGCTGATATTGCTATTTGTGTTGGGGTTGGACTGATTATCCTAGATCTTGTATTGAGTAGTATACGGGAATCTAAAGCAAAGAAGCTTGCTTGAGGGCAACTTCTTTGCTTTTTTGTCCTATAAGGTGGTACCGTCAGGAAAATGCGGATTACAACCGCTAAGACAATTTTCAAGACGATTCCCCCAATTTTAACAACGTTACGACAGTTTTAGTGGTCTTAGAGAATCTACTTTATATTTGTTGCTTCTCCCAAACTGCCGAGTGCTTTCGTACCAATCGAAGAAACATTTTAAAAGCCACAGATTGCCACTTGTTATTATGAAAGGCTAGTTGTGTATATAATGAATTTCCATTATCCCAAACAATTCCTGCCATTTTCTTTTCTTTCATTTCCATCGCGGTTGAAAAATATGGCAAGATTGAAAGGCCTAATCCACACATTACACTCTGCTTAATAGCCTCAATGCTCCAAAATTCTAAAGACGCTTTCGGCACGACATCGTGTGCTTGCAAGTACGAGTCAAAAAGCTTTCGATAACTACAGCCTTGCTGTGTTGACAAAAATGTTGAATGCGTTATAACTTCCAGCAGGCTAGACCAGAGATTGTTATGCAAGTGAGGAGGGGCAATTAAAGTCAAAGGTTCGTGTACCAATTTTTCTACATATAAATCAGGTTCAGAGAACTCCTTATCTAATAAAAAAACTAGATCATGTTCACCTGTTCGCAATAGCCTCAGTGCTTCGGCATTGGAGTAAGATGGCTTTAGAATGAGCTGTACTTGTGGATATAAATAAGTGTATTCCTTCAAGATTGGAGGTAATCGATACACGGTTAACGATTCAGGAGCTGCAATGGTTATTGTTCCAGTTGGAATATGACTATCCGTGTAAATATTTTTAGCATTTGCATATAAGTGTAACATTTCAATGGCAAAGGGCATGAATTGTTCACCAGTTTGTGTAAGAAAGATTTTTTTCCCAAGTCTGTCAAATAAGGGAGCGCCTACCTCTCCTTCAAGCGCTTGAACATGCGTAGTCACTGTGGATTGAGCGTAACCAAGATGCTCAGCCGCCTTTGTGAATCCACCTAAATCCGCAATAGCCTTAAACGTGGCTAGATGCCGGAGTTCCATTTCCATTCGCTCCTAACATTAAAAATTTTATTCATATTGTATCACAAAATTCGATCGTTTTAATTTAAATTATCTATTTTACTAATCAATAGTGCGTGTATATACTTTAATCATCGCTGCAGCGATTCAGGTTTACATAAAATCTGTGATACGAGGGAGTAGGTAGTGAATGAATAAATCATGGCTAATAATTGGATCCATTGCAACAACATTGCTGTTATGGGCGTCCGCATTTGTAGGAATAAGGGCGGGTTTGGAAGCATACTCTCCGACTCAATTGTCATTTTTGAGATACGCTACAGCATCCCTGATTCTTCTGTTGTTTATCGGTAGGGAAAAGATCCGTCTTCCTGACAGGAAGGATATACCTAGAATAATGATAATAGGATTAATTGGCATTACGATTTATAACGTTGCATTAAATTTTGGAGAAGTAAGTGTTACAGCTGGCGTAGCGAGTTTTATTGTCAACACGGTTCCGATCTTCACATCCATACTTGCCGTTTTGATTTTGAAGGAAAAGATGACTTATTGGGGATGGGGTGCTATTATACTCAGTTTCCTAGGGGTCTCGATCATATCTTTAGATGATATTCGAAATATGCATATTAGCAGTGGAACTCTTCTGCTCTTGATAGCTGCGATCTCACAGGCCATATTTTTTGTGTTGCAAAAACCTTTGCTGATTAAATATCGCCCAATTGAGGTAACTACCTACGCTATTCTAGCAGGAACCTTATTTATGCTTCCGTTTTCACATGATATAGTAGATGGGATTAAACATGCACCTACTGCTAAAACCATGGTTGTCATCTATTTAGGCATATTTCCAGGTGCACTCGCTTACCTGTCATGGTCGTTTGCTCTATCAAAAGTACAAGCATCGACTGTATCGAGTTTTCTTTTCCTAGTTCCATTATTGACCCTAGGGATTGCCTGGATTTGGCTATCTGAAATCCCAACAATGTATACATGGATCGGAGGAATTTTGATTTTAGCAGGAGTTGTTTGCATGAATACTCTAGGAAAAGCTAAATCCATTCCAGCCGAAGGACACATAAATTTGACAAAATAATTATTAAGCTATACATGGTTAGATTTATCAGAGGAATCCATTATCTGGCGACAGCAATCTTTGAGGATCTGGATGGTAAGACCAAACTCACTTATCGCACAGTATTTGAAGAAAATCTGAATTATTGGTTAATGAATAATACAGGTTAAGGTTAATTAAAGAATTTAAGTTATTCAAGAAAAGGGCGCTTTACGGGAGCAACGAAAAAAGCCCAATCTCTCAAATATAAATGTTGAGAAATTGGGCTTTTTAATACGGTAATTTTCTAAATGTTGTAAATCTGCATTTTCTTGATGCTACCCCTATAAATGAATCCACACCAGTCATGTTGAGAATGCTGCTTGCTCCTTTAGCGTATTCAAATCAAGAATCATTAGGCCTCTTCGATCCATCTGCAAGACTTTCTTTTTGCGCAGCTGATTAATAAAGCGATTTGCTGTTTCTCTTGTTGTTCCAATAGCACTAGCAAAATCTTGGTGAGTCAGAGGTAACGGAATATGAATCACACCGTCTTTATCAGTCCCATTATTTTCAGCAAGCTGAAGCAGGAAAAGCATCGCTCTTTCATTCACATCATGTCCAGTCATTTCCTGTAGCTTCTTTTGGAGCTCAGCTATTTTTTCTCCCATGCCCCTCATGACTTTTATGGCGATTTCGGGAATATTCATCATAAGCGTTTCAAAGGCTTGGATAGGAATAGCGTATAATTGTGTATCAACAATCGCTTCCGTAGTTGCCGGATATGGAGCCTGATTAAAAAATCCAGTATGAGGGAACATATCGCCAGGCTTTAGAAAACAGATGATGTGTTCATTTCCATTTTCATCCGTTTTCCACGCTTTCACTAAGCCACGCTGAATGAAATAAACCGCTTCTTTATCACTAGCCTCTCTAAAGATAATTTCTTTCTTTCGGTATGAACGCTGAATCGTTATATTCCACACGTATTGTAGCTCATCTTCTGTTAAATTACGAAACAACGGAATAGATTGTAAAACCCCAAGCTTTGACTTCATTTCGTTCACACTCCCATTGCAAAATGAGGACCTGTTTGCCTTCGCTATAATTATCTTAGTAAAATTATACACTTGATCCACAGATCGGGTTGTGACATATGTCATAGTGAAATCATCACTATTTTATATGATGATAGGTGAATTAGGTTTAAGAAATTCACTCAGCCAATGACTGATCTGGGAGGTATATATGAAGAAATTAATGTATGTCATTGTTGCTATTTCCTTTCTCGATATGTTTGTCCAATTTCCCATAATGAGTCCACTTGCGCTAAGTCTAGGAGCAAGCTCTGCCACGATAGGCCTAGTAATGGGGAGCTACTCATTTACCAACCTTTTTGGGAATGTATTAGCTGGAATATGGGTTGATCGATACGGTGCAAAAAAAATATTTGTACTTGGTATGCTTAGTACAGCCTTTGTCATCCTTTTATATATATGGGTATCCACACCTTTCCAACTCATTATTGTCCGTTTATTACATGGTTTGATCAGTGGTTTATTGACACCAAGTATATTTACTTGGGTCTCTCAAATGAGGAAAGAGGATCAAAATCTGCAGGGTAAAAATATGGCTTTTTCAGGAGCAGCAGTTGGAGTAGCCGCCGTTTTAGGACCAGCCTTTAGTAGCCTAATAATGGCCGGTATAGGGATACATGCTGTGTTCTATTTTATGTCCATTTTGTTACTGATTACAGGAATCATTTGTGCACTTTTCATTCGCGGTAGACAAAATAATCCTCGATCCAGGACATTGCACCACTCTTCACAAACAGATGAACAGAAGAATGAGTGGAAGGTATTAACCAGTTATCTCCCGGGTCTTGTTCTTCCTTATATCGGTTCCTTTAGTTTAATGTGTGTCATGGGAGTCCTCACCTATATGCTTCCAATAAAGGTTCAAGAGCTTGGATTGGACATCAAAACAGGCGGTCTAATGCTGAGTACATTTGGCTTTGTTGCTGTCTTATTTTTTGTTCTCCCAAGCAATCGGATATTTGATCGCTTTTCTTTAAATACCATATTAATAACTGGATTCATATTCTTAACGGCAGCGTTATGGATGCTATATTTCTTTTCTCAAGAAGTACTTTTATACATGGCCATGGGTGTTTATGGTCTTGGATTTGCTTGTATTTTTCCAGCTATAACAAAACAATTAGTCGAACATATTCCTGATGAAGTGAGAGGAAAAGCATTCGGTCTTTTTTACGCCATCTTTTCTATTGGGGTCGTTGTGGGTTCTGTTTTAGTGGGTATGCTGACGACAAGCGTTGATGATGGCTTTAAGCTTGCCGCAATGTCTTTAACAGTGCTTTGCCCTGTATTGTTAATCTTAACTAAACAAATCCCATCAAAAATAGCTGTAAAGGCGTGATAGCCGTCACAGTTAAGTGAACACACATGAATTAAAATGAGGGAAAGGAGGCGATCATATGAAACAAACATTTTCAGGATCCCAAACAATTGCACAAATCGTAACAGATTTCCCTCATGCCGCTAATCTGTTTAAAGAATTCAAAATAGACTTTTGCTGTGGAGGACAACAAAGCCTAACTAAAGCTTTAGAGCAAAAAGGTTTAGATGAAGAGACTTTTATTCAAAAATTAAGGACGTCATACGAAGAAGAGAAGAAGAGGGGAGAACAACAGCTAACAATGTGGAAATTAGTTCCCTCTGATAAACTCATCGATCATATCGTTCACACTCATCACGGATATCTAAGACAAGAGCTTCCAGTATTGAGTAGTTTTATTACTAAAGTTTCTCGCGTCCATGGAGAAGCTCATCCAGAGCTAATAGAATTAAATCTCCTTTTTCACCAGATGAAGGTAGAGCTAGAGCAGCATTTGATCGAAGAAGAGGAGATCCTCTTTCCATTAATTAAACGAAAAGATGGTCAAGCTTTCTCACCATCAGAGAAAAGCTTGTTTGAAAAAGCAGAGACTGAACATTCGACTGTAGGAGAAATTCTGCAAAAAATGCGAAGCATTACACAGGATTATACTCTTCCAGAGGGTGCATGTGGAACGTATACACTATCCTTTCAAAAGCTTGAGTTACTTGAAGCAGATATTTTTCAGCATGTCCATCTTGAAAATAACATTTTATTTACTCGCTTCACTCAATAAGGTATCGAATTTTATACTTTCTTATACTGTTAGAAAAACCTTCTGCAGGATCGCTCTTAAAGAAGCACTTGAGCGATCTTACAGAAGGAGATGTGAAAATTAAAGCGAGCAAAGTATACTAAACTCTCTATCTAATAAATCTAACATGCTCTATAAGTCCGTTAGCCACACGATATACGGCTACAACATGGGAAATGTCCTTAGAACCACGTGATCCTGTAACATGCTCCTCATCTAGAACATAGCTTCCAATCTGTATTCTGGATACAAGCTCACAATGTAGGTTTGGACTCATTTCAAAAAGCTCCGTATATCTTTTCCGCATAGCCTCATGACCTTCCATTAAGACGTTTCCTTGTGCATCCTCAACGACACAGTTCTCCGTATAACATTCCATAAAAGAGTCAATATCCCGATTATTGTAGGCCTCAAGCTGTTTTTGTGCAGGTCTAAGGATATCGTCATTAAATGAGTGTTTACTCATAGCTTTTCTCTAGCTCATCTACTAATGATCCTACATAGGCTACCGCTTTACGAATCGGATCAGGCTGTGACATGTCTACACCGGCCATTTTCATTAGATCAAGTGGATTTTCAGTACCTCCTGCTTTTAGGGCACTTAACCAGCGATCCACTGCTGGCTTTCCTTCCACCTTGATCTGCTCTGCCGCAGCTGTTGATGCTGTCAACCCTGCTGAATAAGTATAAGGGTATAATCCCATGTAGTAATGAGGCTGACGCATCCAAGTTAACGCTGCCCCTTCATCAATATCCACCGTATCACCCCAGAAGGAAGAAAGAATATCTCCTTTTTGTTCTGTTAATGTATTAGCTGTAATAGGATTCCCGGACTGTGCATGAGTATAGATTCTACGCTGCAGTTCAGCCTCTAGTAAATGAGTGACAAAATTATGATAATACGTTCCTAGTGACTGAAGAATAATCCAACGTCTCATCCTGTTATCCGTAGAGTTAGCCAACAGATAATCTCTTAGAAGCATCTCGTTCATCGTAGATGGAGCTTCAATGAAATACAAGGAAGGGCGAGTGTTCACCATACGTTGATTGCGTCCTGCTAAAGCAAAATGACCGGCGTGACCTAACTCATGAGCAAGGACAAAAGCTCCTCTCATTGTATCTGTCCATGTAATTAGAATATAAGGATGTACACCATACGGACTAGCACAGAATGCCCCTGTTGCTTTACCAACGTTATCGGCAAGATCAACCCAGCGCTCTGTAAGAGCTTGTTCCATAATTTCAGTGTATTCAGGTCCCATTACAGACAAGGCTTCAAGAATAGTCTTGGAAGCTTCTTCATACGTTGTCGCTGGTGAAAATTCAGGATCTAGTGGTGCACGTAGATCACAGAACATCATTTTATCTAATCCAAGTATGCGCTTCTTAAGCTGAGCATAGCGACGCATATGAGGAGCTAGTTCCGTTTGGATAATATCCAGCTGATTATGATACATCTCTAAAGTCACTTTTTGCGGGTGTAAAAGCATATGAGTAACAGATTCATAAGAGCGTAGCTTTGATAATACGACTTGTTTTTGAACCTCAGTAGCAAACGTAGTTGCAAATGTGTTTTTGTATTGCTTTAAGGTCTTGGTAAAAGAGCCAAAAGCCTTCCTTCTTAAATCTGTATCTGGTGAAGATTCATAATGATCCTCATACAAGGCAAAGGAGACAGGCTGCTCGTTGCCCTGAGCATCTACGATTGGATCAAATTGCATGTCTGAGAGCTTACTTCTTGAATAAACCGTATAAGGTGAAGTGTGTACTTGACCTAACGCTGCGAGTACGGCTTCTGTTTCCGGTGATAAAGAATATGGCTTTTCTTCTAGGATGTCTAGTAACGTTTTCTCAAAAGGCTTTAATTCAGGTTCATCTTTTAGATAAGCAAATACCGTTCCTTCTGTTAAAGAAAGGATTTCAGACTTAATAAAAGACATGGCGGCATTTGCCTTAGAATGCAGGGCAGCAGCAAGGGAATGGTTCGCCTGATTTAAAGCATCTGTTCCATCCTCAGATGAACGAAGATTAGCGTATGTAAACACACGCATAAAACGCTTCATGAGCTCTTCTTCAGCAGTCAAGCAGGCCAATAAGGTAGAAGCCCCTTCCGAGAGCTTACCCTTGTATTTTGTAACAGAAGGTAAATCCTGTTCAATCGCTTGAAGCTCATCCTTCCAGTGTTGCTCTGTTTCAAATAAATCCTCAAGCTTCCAGGTTTGCTCAATAGGCACTTCAGAACGTAATAATCTAGTTTTCATGTTTTCAATCTCCTTTCATCACATCAAAAGCAAAAGAAATTCGAAAGTTTCGTATTCCTAATTATTTAATTATATATGATATAGATCGGCGATGATATCGAAGATTGAGATTTTTTCAAAATTAATCCATAGGAATGATTCATTTTTCCTTCTATAATAGTGACATATAGATGACACTATTACTGTGAGAGACTAGATATAGATCACTTCTATGTAAAAGAACTAAGGAGGATATGCTTTGAATCGTATTGATCGGTTACTGGCTATCGTTATAGCCCTGCAGCAAAGACAGGAAACGGCTCAATCGTTAGCAGATAAGTTTGAAGTATCCAAACGGACGATATTTCGCGATCTACAATCCCTTGCTGAAATGGGTATCCCATTATATTCTCACTCTGGACCTCATGGAGGGATCAGGCTAATGGATGGATATGCATTACCACCTTTAAAGCTTACCACTCAGGAAGCCATGACCTTACTTTTTTCACTAAATGCCGTAACTCAGCTAACGGATACTCCTTTTAACCAAGAAAGATGGACGGTAATCGATAAGGTTAAAGCTATTCTCCCAGAGGATCAGCTCAGGCAATTAGAATCTGTACTGAAAAGCTTTACTATAGAGATCCCAAAAAGATCATACAAAGTACCTCATTTAGCCCCGTTACTTTCCTATACCGCAAATGCAGTGTGGCTGAAAGTCTTTTATCGATCTGCCAATCATCAAAGGTGGCTAGATATTCTCCCTCAACAGGTCTATACCGCTCACGGCTTTTGGTATTGTCAGGCCTATTCAGCAACACATGAAGAGGTGCGAACATTTCGTGTAGATAGAATGGACAATCTAGAGGAGCTAGATAATATAGCCATGCATGAAGAGGTTGATGTCAAAAGACTGGCTAAATTCGCTAACCAGACACATAAGTCATCAAATGATCAAAATTTAAGCGATGAAAGAATTCCAATTAGGGTAAAGGTCACTTATAGAGGAATGCTTCAGGTGGAGCAGGATCCAGAAATCGGGGAATGCTTGATGCCCATTAGTGAAAATGAATGGGAGGTACGCTTTGATTTACCACTAACTGAATGGAACTGGGCTGTGCAATTTTTTTATTCTTTAGGCTTAGAAGCAGAGGTGATTGCTCCTGAGAAGCTTCGTTTAGAAATAGGAGGCCTAGCCAAAAAGGTTTATTCAACATATTTTAATAGTCTTACAGAAAAATAAAAGCAAAAAATGGGGGTACAGAATGTCAATAAATCCAATCAATACGTATGAAGAAGCGGTAGAACTAATCCATAAAGTTGGGATTCTCCCTTTGGCTCGATTAATTCCTACTCATCCATCTTTAGTGAGTGTGACGCCAGAAAAAAGCTGGCATACAGGTACAGAATTTGACCCATGGAGGTGGCGGACGAGGTTTGCTGCTGATGGTCATGCCGCATATGGAAAGTTTCTAAAGAAAAAAGCCGTATTTATCTCTAGAAAAATCTTTCCATATGTACAAGAAATACTAGGAAGCGAAAGGGCGATTTCGGCAAGATACAAAGATGGAATGGTAACGGAGCCCGCTGTGCGCTTGTTTGATATCATTCAGGAAGAGCCTGGAGTGGAAACAAGGGCCTTACGGCTTAAAGCTGGTTTGCAAAACAAGGATTCGAAGAAGCGCTATGATCATGGAATAAATGAGCTACAGGGCTCCTTAGATATTGTCATTGCAGGAGTTAGTGAGAAAAAAAATAGGCTTGGGGATATAAGTGGCTGGAGTAGTACATCCTTCCAAACAGCCGAGCAATGGATGCAGGAGAATAGAATTAAACGCAGTCAAGTAGGAGAAGAAAAAGCTAGAGAAAAGCTATACTCCCATTTAGAAGCTGTGTGCCAGCCTGAAGCTATTACTTTTCTGAAGAAGCTTCTATAAGGAAAGAACAAAATAACAAATTGAGCTTAGTGAGTAGCACATTATTTTAGTGGACTGAATACGATAAAAACAGGATTCATAGTGATAGTGGAGAGGATTACCAATAGGGGAGCTGATGATGATCGTGACCCAACACCAGGATTATGTGAATAGTGTGCTGCGGAAGCTAGATATCATTACAGCTACTCTCCTTCTTACTGGACAAGTCACGATCGGTGGAGTTTTTTTGCAAACAAATAGTTCCTTTTCAGTTACAGTAGGCGGACCTATTACAGGAGGGTATCGCTTAGAAAGCAAAGATAAATCAAAGCTGGGGAATGCTGTTATTGATATCATTGACGTTTTACTGGCTATCTTTCTATTAGCAGATAAAATCAATGTCCAAGGTACTTATTTCACCTTAGGCAGATTTAGTGTTGTTTTGGGTGGTCCTTTGTTTAGGGGAGCTAAAACAGAAGCTAGAGATGCTCATGAGTATGCTCGTGACTTCAATAAATTCCTAACCGCAACTAAAAGATAAGAGGAGGGAGACAATGTCTTTAACAGATATACCTACAACCAGACCACCTGAGGGGGTGGCGTTTGCTGTAGCCCTTTCCATTGCTCTTTTTATTTTTTTCCAAACTAAGCCGAAAGAAGCAGACCTATACGAAGCCTCTAGAAAAAGATAAAAATATGACGACAGAGTAAACGGGATAGGTGTTTTTTTTAAAAATACTCATTTCATATTTTATCAAGATAGCTTTCGTGTTGTTCAGGTTCGATATTATTTTCAACATGGGCTGTTAGAATATGTTCGGTGTAGAAAGGTGGATGTCTCTGCCTTTCTTTTTTAACGTTTAAAAAAGTATAAAATTTGATACCATGTTTTCTTCAAATTTTATACTTTCTGACGGCAAGAAAGGCTTCCTCTAATGATGGACTAGACGACTTCTTCGAGGGGGCTTCGATAGAAGCTTTTCTTATGTCTTATAACCTTTACAAAGGCTTGATTTTCTAAATATTTGATCATACAAATGTTACCTTTCCTTAATACCAACTTAATACAATACCAGTACAATGACAGTAATCTCAACCCAATCATGAGGTAGGGAGAGAAAAATCGATTTTCTGCTTGTTATACTCTAAAGAATGAATTTAAGGGAGGACAAACACATGCTTAGACTTGTATTAATTGGAGATTTACATTATCCCCATGTCGAGGAGCCTAGCCCAGAGTTTATCCAAGCTAGAGAAATGTTCTATTCTACTTTTTTACGTGAATATTTAGCCCAAGAGGCTGACTGGCACATTTCAATCGGGGACCTTACTAATCTAGGAAGACCTGACGAGCTAGATTATATTTATAATCATATTTATGAAAGTCACCGTCAATTTCGTCATGTTCTTGGTAATCATGATGCTTACGCTTTGCCTAAAGTACAGCTACTAGAAATTACAAAACAGCCACGATACAACGCAATAGAAACACCTGAGGCACACCTAGTTTTCTTAGATTCAACAAGAGAAATGGATTATGACGACTGGGGTGGAGTGCTTGATGCCGAACAAATGAGCTGGTTAGAGCAACAGGTCGAAATGTCCGGCGAAAAACCATTACTTGTTTTTGCTCATCATCCAATCTTTGAAACAACGACTCGTTCGGAGTTGGATAAAGGCTCAATACACCCTGATTACGATATCCAAAGCATATTAGCGAAGAAGAAGGGTAAGGGCTTTTACTTCTGCGGTCATAATCATGCTCATTCTATCGTTGAAAAAGAACAGTGGCATTATATTCAAACAGCAGCTTGCCTAGATCAACCTGGCTTTAGAATCATTGAAGTGAGTAAGAATGAATTTTCTACTCATATTGTCCCTCTAACGGATATGACAGCTATTAGTGCTACGTCCATCATTTATAGTGAAATGGATCATTTCACACATACTCCTAACGCTCAGGGACAAATATATGACCAGTCTCTCATTTATAAGCTCGAAACAGATAAGAAAGAAGTTATTAGATAACACGAATTAGCCTAAATAGAAATCGTAGAATCTGATCTTTGAAGTTCTAAATGAATGGTTTAGAAAGGAGAGACAGATGTGGCTCAAATTGTTCTAAGGAATGTGTACAAAAGGTATGAAAAAGAAGCGGTAGTCGAGGATTTAAATGTGACTATTAGTGATGGTTCTTTTACGGTTCTTGTAGGACCTTCTGGCTGTGGTAAATCTACGACCTTAAGAATGATTGCCGGGCTTGAGCAGCTAACAAGCGGAGAAATCTGGATCGGTGACCGTTGTGTAAATCATGTCCCACCAGGAAAACGGGATGTAGCAATGGTCTTCCAAAACTATGCCCTGTACCCCACAATGACTGTGAAGGAGAACATTGAATTCGGGCTAGTGAATCGGAAGGTACCAAAGCAGGAAAGACAGGCATTAATAGCCGAGATATCTGAAATCGTTGGGCTGTCCAATTACTTGAATAAAAAGCCTCAAACGTTATCCGGTGGACAGAGACAACGAGTTGCCTTAGCAAGAGCTATGGTTAAAAAGCCTCAAGTATTCATTCTAGATGAGCCGTTATCTAATCTAGACGCTAAGCTCCGTTCACAGATGAGGACAGAATTAATTCAGCTGCACCAGCGCTTAGGAACAACCTTCGTCTATGTAACCCACGATCAGGTTGAAGCTATGTCAATGGGGGATGAGATCATTATAATGAACCAAGGTAGAGTTCAGCAGGCGGATTCTCCTTTACGTGTCTATCATGATCCGGACAATGTCTTTGCTGCTCAGTTTATCGGTACGCCAGCGATGAATGTTATTACAGTCGATCAGTTACAGAGGGCAAACCTAGCCTTACAAGCATCTGTACACTATGTTGGCTTCAGACCAGAAAAACTTCAGATCAACCCCGAAACATCTCTTAATGGGCTCGTTCTTCAAGGAGATATCTTAACTAGAGAAACGTTAGGGGCGGAGATTATCTATCAGGTCCATACTGAAGCAGGGAAGGTACAGGTGAAAAGCTTTTTAGCTCCAGTTGAACACGCCAAGCAGGTTCAGTTATTTGTTGCGCAATCGGATTTGTATTTCTTCGATCAAAAGGGGCAGAGAATAAGGCAACAAGAAAAGCTTGAACGCCCAAAAATTGTAGCAGGGGGAGCCTAAAATGTCTGCCTGGACAAATTTTCGCCCTTATCTCATGGTCAGCCCTGCTTTAATCGTTTTTGTCTTGTTTTTTATCTACCCGATTTTTTACATGCTATACCTAAGTGTTCATTCTTGGAACTTTATCAGTCCTACGAAGGATTTTATTGGTCTACAGAACTTTGCGGAGCTTTTTCGTTCTAGTGAATTTCTACAGGTCATTGTAAACTCGCTACTTTACACGATTCTAACTGTTTCTATCACTCTGACCATCGCATTACTTCTGGCCATGTGGCTGAACAAGTCGGGTATTGTGTACGGATTTGTCCAAGGAGCCATTTTTAGCCCTTACATTATTTCTATGGTGTCTGTGTCTATGCTGTGGATGTGGCTGCTTGATCCACAGTATGGTCTCTTAAATTGGTTTCTTAGCCTTTTTAATCTCCCGCAGCTGGAGTGGCTAGCTCATCCGTCTACCTCGTTATTATCCTTGGTTCTAGTAGCTGTGTGGAAAGGAATTGGATTCAATACTTTAGTGTTTATCGCTGGCTTACAAAGCATTCCAAAAGACATCTATGAAGCAGCAGAGCTGGATCAAGCTAGCAGATGGCGGGCTTTTATAAAACTAACCTTACCCATGCTATCTCCTACTTTGTTTTTCTTGCTCATTATTAATATGATCGGTTCCTTTCAGGTCTTTGAGACCATTGCGATCATGACTAGTGGAGGACCCATTAATTCTACGAATACGTTAGTTTATTTTATCTATGAAAATGGCTTTAGGTTCTATAAAATTGGACTGGCTTCGGCGGCAGGAGTCATTCTATTACTCATTATTTCTGTATTGACCATAATCTATTTCAAGCTTTTATCTAAGAGAGTGCACTATCGGTAAAAGGAGGAGTAATATGACTACCACTCACCCCGTAATCAAAGTGATTAACTTTATCGGTATCCTCCTCGTTGTGATGATCTTTGCTTTTCCCTTTGTGTGGATGATTTCCACTTCCGTTAAATCGTTATCGGAAACGATCATTTTTCCACCTAAGTGGATACCAGATACATTGATGTGGGAAAACTTTGCTAAGGCCTGGAACTCTGGGCCTTTTCTCCACTATTTTCTGAATAGTGTGCTTGTTTCTGTTGGAATTCTCATCCTTCAGTTCCTAACTATTATTCCTGCTGCGTATGCTTTTGCTAGATATCGATTTAAAGGAGATCAATTTCTCTTTGGTTTAACGATGGTAACCCTAATGATTCCAACACAATTAATTTTTCTACCTGTATTTTTACAGATGAGCGAATGGGGGCTTATCAATTCCTTGTCTGCTTTAATCCTTCCGTTTGCTTCAAGTGCTTTTGGAATATTTTTGCTACGGCAATCCTTTAAGCAAGTCCCTGAGGAGCTGTTAGAGGCGGCCAGATTAGATCAAGCGAGTGAATGGAAGATCATTTATAAAATTATGATTCCTATGGCTAAGCCTGTTCTTGTCACCTTTGCCTTGTTCAGCTTCATCTCCCATTGGAACGATTACTTTTGGCCATTAGTGATGACGACTACGGATGCGGCTAGAACGTTACCATTAGGTATTGCTAAGATTCGAGATGTTGAGGGTGGAATCTCATGGAATATTTTGATGGCAGGTAATATGATTCTTGTTGTTCCGATTTTAATTGTATTCTTTTTTGCTCAGCGTCAGATTATAAAAGCTTTTGTGTATACAGGAGTAAAATAATTGAGAGAGTATAGGAGGAGAAATCAATGAAAAAATGGATCGTTACAGCCGTTATGATGATGCTTGTGCTTGCCTTAGCAGCTTGTGGTGGAGAGCCATCTAGTACAGGACAAGGCAGAGCTCAAGGAGCAAGTACTGGTGGAGCTGGTGGAAACGAAGGAAGCTCACCAGTTGAAATTCAATACTGGTACGCATGGGGAGACAAGATCGGGGAGAATAATGAGAATCTAGTTAAGCAGTTTAACGAATCACAGGATGAAGTCATTGTTCATGCCCATTACCAAGGGACATATGATGATTTGCATTCTAAAACACAGGCTGCTTTTGCTGCCAAAAATGCACCAGAGGTTACACAAAACGAAATTGCCTCGATTGGTATTTTTGCTAAATCAGGCTTAACACAGGATTTAACTCCATTTGTTGAACGTGATCAAGTGGATATGGACGATTTTGTTCAAGGCTTAATGGGGAACTCCTATGTTGATGGAAAATTATATGGACTACCTTACTTACGCAGCACACCTATCTTATATATAAACAGTACAATGGCTGAAGAAGCTGGACTAGATCCAGCGGGTCCTAGCTCATGGGAAGAGTTTGAAGAGTACGCAAGAAAATTGACCGTACCTGGTGATCGCGTAGGAATTACAATGCCAATTAATATCTGGTTCTTTGAGGGATTTGTAGCCCAAAGTAACGGAAGAATGATCTCAGAGGACGGGGAAAAAGCTGAGTTTAATGGTTCCGCAGGAGTTGAAGCTCTAAATCTTTGGTTAAGGATGAAGGAGGAGGGGACTTTAAAAATCCCTACTGGTGATGATGCAGGGGCTGTAACACGTCAGGATTTCTTAAACCAAAAGGCGGGAATGGTGTTCAGCTCAACGGCTGATCTAACTCTTCTTCTACAGATTGCAGAAGAAGGCGGCTTCGAATTAAATACGACGTTCATGCCAGCTAATGAAAACTATGGTGTACCAACTGGAGGGGCTAACTTAGTGATGACAGCGGGCTTGTCGGAAGAAAAACAGGAAGCGGCTTGGACGTTTATTAAATGGATGACGGAAAAAGAACAAACGATCTATGCCAGCTCCTTTACAGGCTATCTTCCTAGCCGCTATTCAGCTATTGAAAGTGACGAAATGAAGCAGCTTTATGAGGAAAAGCCTCAGTTTAAAGTGGCTGTAGATCAGCTTGAGTTTGGTCGTCCTCGCCCAATGGAGGCTGTTTATCCAGAAGTCTCTAAGATTTTACAAGATCAAATTTCAAGAGCTATTTTAGATACAGGAATAAAGCCAGAGGATGCTTTAAACGAAGCGGCTAGTCGGGCAGATGAGCTTTTAAATAGGTAGATGAGTAGAATCTTTTGTACAACAACCTGTCTCACTTTGGTTTATAGAGACAGGTTGTTCTTAGTTAACATGTTGGATTGATGTTTACCTGACATTATCCTGCCAAGCGTTAAATTTGTTTCCGTCTAAATCCTTAAAGACGAATTGCAATCCACAGGACCCATGATCAACTAGTGGTCCAACATAAGCACCACTATGTTGCAGGGATTGATGGAGCTGTATAATGTCCTCCACCTCAAACGTTAAAGAAAACATTTCGTAATTTTCCCCATCCCAATGATCTGTGTAGAAATTTGCATTCTCTTTCGTTTTTGATTCCAGAAGAAAGAGCCATTGCCCGCTACCTAGCACCAAAATTTTATCATTTGCTTCTAGCTGCTTTACACTAAAATATTGAATGTACCAGTCTACAGCTTTTTTCAGGTCTGATACAGGTAAGTAATTGCAATGGACTTTTTTGAGTAAGGGTTTAGTCTTCACTTCCTCCTGTAGCTCTGTTTTTAATCCTTCATTGTTCATACTAACTCTCCTTTCATTAACTAGATTCACTATATAGACGGCTGTGAGTTTGCTAAATCCGTCGTAGACTTTCATTTATTTTTTGATATCTTGGAATAAGCCAAATTGATTACCGTCCAAATCCTTGAAGAGAAAGTATTTTTCAAGCGTAGGATCTACTTCAATTTCAGTGATATAAATTCCTTTTTGCTTAAGGTTATCGTGTATGTATTCTAGATTGTCCACCATGAAGGACATCTTTATATAAAGCATCTACATCACCATTAAGGGGTGCTTCAATTAAAGCTTGATCATCATGCACGCTTATCACCCTCTTTTATTTTTGTATCCGTACAATTCCAAAAGCTTTTCCGCTTCTGAAATTACGGCTTGCTTTAATTCATCTGGAGCGATAACTTTTATAAGCTGTCCATGTCCCAATATTATTTCACAAGCTGAATCGAGGGTATTAAATAGCAATTCAGCTTCGATCCACTGGTCATCTTCGGTCTCTGTATAACCAAGAACCTCAACAAAGACCTTTTTTTGCAGGCGATTAAGTAGCTTTTTATTCATGACCACACGGGCGGGGTAGCGTGGAATGGCCGCCTTGAACTGTTTGGTAGATACTTCCCAATACTCTTCCAAGTTGAATGATACTGGTCGTTGAAAGTTCTCGTCAAGCTTTTCCGCATGTATGATCCGAGAGATGCGATAGGAACGAAGTGTATCATCAAGCTCGGATTCTTTATGTCCAGATTCTAGTTCAGCTTCTTCAGTGTCAACCCTAGCAACCATATACCAAATACTCCTCATAGCTACTAGTCCCAAGGGCTGAACAACCCTCTTTCTCGATTCCTGCCCCTGACCTTTTTGATACTCAATTAGCAGCTTCTTTTCCTCCCAAACGGCTTCCTGCACGACAGATAAATAAGTAATTGATTCCTTGGACTGAAACCAGCCAGCACCATCTACATGGATTCGTGCTCTTACTAATTCAATATCTTTTTGAAGTGTTGTTGGTGTAGCTGCCAATAGCTTTTGAAAGGCTGCTTCAAGATTGTTTGTTATTCCTAAATCCTGAAGCAAAGTGGAGGAGTGATTCAGTAATAAAGCTTGAATTTCCTCTCCTTTTAGCCCTGTAAGAGTTGTCCGATAGCCCTCAGAGAGCTTCCACCCTCCAGATGAACCCCGTTCCGCATATACAGGGATTCCTGCGGAGCTCAAATCCTCCATGTCTCTTAAAATCGTTCTTTCAGAAACTTCTAGCTTCTGAGCCAACTCTTTAGCGGTTTGTTTTCCCTTGTTTTGTAAAAATAATAGGATAGAAAGTAGTCTGTCAGCTCTCATTTACACACACCCTTTGTCTTGGAACTAACACAAACAAGTTTTACTAGGTAATAATAAAAGATACTTTGATTTTATCATAAATACATGACAAGGGATGTCATGTATGAAGAATTATACTGAAAAAGAAATATAGATTTGAATAAGGAGGAAAGCTCTATGAATAAACCATTAGCAGGAAAAATTGCTGTTGTAGCTGGTGCCACTAGGGGTGTAGGAAGAGGAATAGCTGTAATGCTCGGAGCAGCCGGAGCGACGGTATACTGTACAGGACGAAGTGTACGTGGGCAGCTTTCTAATATGGGAAGGACTGAAACGATTGATGAAACGGCTGAAATGGTTACGGAAAAAGGTGGGAAAGGAATAGCAGTTAAAGTTGATCATACTATTGAAAGGGAGGTACAGGCTCTTTTTGAAAAAGTAAAAGAAGAACAGAACGGGCAGCTAGATATTTTAGTAAATGATGTTTGGGGTGGAGACCCATTAACAGAATGGGGGACGCCTTTTTGGAAGCATTCATTAGCGAATGGATTACTCATGCAAGAAAGAGCGGTTCATTCTCATATGATGACAAGCTACTATGGTGCTCCATTAATGATAGAAAATAAAAAAGGGTTGGTCATAGAAATTACAGATGGAGAGGGCTATAGGTACAGAGGAAGCCTATATTACAGTCTAGCAAAAATCTCTGTTATTCATTTAGCTGAAGCGATGGCTGCTGAGCTAAAGGATCACGGTATTACAGCTTTAGCGGTAACACCAGGGTTCTTGCGTTCTGAAGCTATGCTGGATCATTTTGGAGTTACGGAGGAGAACTGGCAGGATGCCGCAGAAAAGGATCCTCATTTCATAGCGTCAGAAACCCCATACTTCATTGGCAAAGGAATTGCTGCGCTAGCCACTGATTCAAACGTAGGAGATAAGTCAGGAAAAACACTGACTAGCTGGGGGTTATCTGATGAGTACCACTTTACTGATGTAGATGGGAATCGTCCACATTGGGGGAATTACGCCAAAAAACAGGGATTTTATTAGACAAACTAAGAAACCGGATATACCAAACGTCTCTCTAATCAATTAGCTGAAACTCTTAATCAATTCAAGCACCGACTGTCTCTGGCAGCGGTGCTTGAAGCGTTTATAACTGTCACTGTCATGGTACGCCATACTGCATTAAGAACTGATACGAGACAAGCACACTACAATAGGTTAGGAACTGTGTGAAGTGAGAATATGAATCACTCACATACTTGTTACAATCAAATAAATTCCTGTGAAAATTAGGATGATATACGTTATGAGTTGAAACGTTTTTGGACTTATCCATTTAAATAAAATCTGCCCTAGAACAATCCCCACAAAAAGGGAAGGCAAGGCAATGACGGCTGAGATCCACGTTTCCTTACTTGTTCCCCCAAACGATATTTGCAGCACTAGGCTGACGAAATAGACAACAAGATAGTAAGCTAGTGTTGTACTACGAAGAACCGCTTTCGCTGCTCCAACTCCAGAAAAATAAAGAAGCAGAGGAGGACCAGGCACACCAATACTTGTCGTAAGAAATCCTGAAATTCCTCCAGTTAGTAGGTCACGATTATTTGTTTGAGTTAGTTTTAATTTTAAGATCAGGAGCACCGTTAGTATAAGGATGAAAGTACCAACTAGCATCTTTAATAGTTGGACATTTAAATAAAGATAGATAATGATCCCGAAAACTAGACCCGTTATACTTCCTTTTACGAGTCTTTTTAATAGATCCTTGTCCACCTCTCGCCTGATTTTATAAATCATGAAAGTGGATAGACAGAGGGAAAGGATAATATTGATTTGTATGGCTGTATGTGCAGGATAAAGCAGCAACAGAAAAGGTGTGCCTACAATAGAAAAGCCAAAACCAGTACTTGTTTGTAATGCAGAAGCTACAAGAACAATAAGCACAAGGATCATCCAACCGTCCATTTTCGTACTCCTTTCCGTTGCAATAAAGCTATCTTATCAAAGATAAAGACGGTCAACAAATCATTTATTTGTAATAGCCTACTGTTTTAGAAAGCTTGTGAGGCTTTCCAAGATTTGCTCAGGGTCAACTAAGTGGTCTTGCCCTGTAAGCTTACTGTACTTTGCATGCGGCATTCCTTCGCTTAACTGAGCGGCAATCTCATGCATAGAAGTGGGACTATGTTCACCAACAATGATATGAGTTGGAGTGGTGAACTGAGATACCTGTTTAATAGGAGCATATCTACTAGCTATAGCCGTGTCATAGACAAGAGTAGGGGCAAGTGCCACCATCGTTTTCCAATGAGGGAGTTGTTGCATACCAGTAACCACTTCGCCAGGAATTCCGACACCGGTGGGATCAGTTAAAAAGAGCAGGATAGCCTCCTCCTTCTTCCCGCTATCAAGAAGCATAGAAAGTTTGTCACTTAGCTCCTTAAACTCTTTTTGATAAGTTTCATCATGAACATAAGGAGGGTCATATATCACTAGCTTTTTCACTTTGTCACCCAATTCCATAGCAGCTTCCAGGGCAAGGATGGCACCCGAAGAATGTCCGTAAAGATACGCCGCACCTCCGGCAGTATCTATCATAGCTTCAATATCTTCAATCTCACGCTCTATACGGTATGGCAGTGTATTTCCACTATCCCCGCGCCCGCGACGGTCATAATTGTAAACTGTGAACGCCTGCGCAAATATTTGCGCATCGTGGATAACCGGCTCAAAAGTACGAAAACAGGTGGCTCCTGTAATAAAAATAAGGGCTGGGCCACTGCCAAACATATCATAAGCTAATACTGTGCCATCTTTAGATTGAACTGTTTTCATGCTGTATCTCTCCATTTCTTTAG
The DNA here is from genome assembly GCF_030813115.1 of Bacillus horti. Taxonomy (NCBI): domain Bacteria; kingdom Bacillati; phylum Bacillota; class Bacilli; order Caryophanales; family Bacillaceae; genus Caldalkalibacillus; species Caldalkalibacillus horti. The sequence goes on from NZ_JAUSTY010000006.1 coordinate 138,589, forward strand.
ATTTTCTTACCTACTAAAACCATAGCACTCAAAGCTAAAAGAAGTTTCTTCTAAATTGCTACATATGCAATTAGGGAACTTATTAGGCCAAATATGGTATAGTTAGGTATCAGGATTGGAAAGGATGTTTCGATGAGTAAGATTGTTGTTTTAGCTGAAAAGCCTTCAGTGGCACGAGATATCGCTAGAGTATTACGCTGTCAGAAAAAAGGAAATGGATTTCTTGAAGGAGATAAATATATCGTAACCTGGGCACTCGGTCACCTTGTGACTCACGCTGATCCAGAAAGCTACGGTGATCAATATAAATCTTGGCGTATGGACGATCTGCCTATGATCTTCTCAAACCTCAAGCTAGTAGTAATTAAGCAAACAAGCAAGCAGTATCATGCGGTAAAAGCACAGCTCAACCGGAAGGATGTCAAAGAAATTATTATTGCTACAGATGCCGGGAGAGAGGGTGAGCTTGTCGCTAGGTGGATTATTGAAAAAGCTCATGTGAATAAACCAATTAAGAGACTATGGATTTCTTCCGTAACGGACAAAGCCATTAAAGATGGATTTAATAAGCTGAAGAATGGAAAAGAGTATGAAAACCTGTATGCTTCCGCTGTAGCAAGGGCAGAAGCGGATTGGTTTGTGGGGATAAATGCAACGCGGGCTTTAACAACAAAATTTAATGCTCAGCTTTCTTGTGGGCGTGTACAGACACCAACGTTAGCAATGATTGCCCATCGTGAAGAGGAAATTAGAAACTTCAAGCCTAGAACGTTTTATGGGATTACGGCTGTAACCGATAAGGGTGTTAAGCTAGTCTGGCAGGATAGTAAGTCGAAGGAAATGCGTACGTTTGATGGGAAAAAGAGTGAGCAGCTAGTCTCTGAGCTACAGCATAAATCTGGTAAGATTACAGATGTTCATAAAGCATATAAGAAAAGCTACGCCCCGCAGTTGTACGACCTTACTGAGCTTCAGAGGGATGCCCATAAAATTTTCGGCTATTCGGCGAAGGAAACACTGTCTATTATGCAAAGACTATATGAACAGCATAAAGTTTTAACTTATCCAAGAACAGATTCAAGATATCTATCCTCAGATCTAGTAGACTCGTTAAAGGATAGAGTAAAAGCATGCTCTGTGGGACCATATACTTTACTTGCTGCAAAGGCTTTAAAACAGCCACTTAAGGCGAATAAGTCATTTGTAGATGACAGTAAAGTGTCTGATCACCACGCTATCATTCCGACAGAAGAAAAAGCTGCGTTAATGTCTTTGAGTGATAAGGAAAGGAAGATCTATGATTTAGTCGTTAAGCGCTTTTTAGCTGTCTTATATCCACCATTTGAGTACGAGCAAACAACGATTACAGCAAAAATTGGACAGGAAACATTTTTAGCTAAAGGCAAAAGAGTGATAGCTCAAGGCTGGAAGGAAGTCTATGATCATCGGGTAGACGAGGACGATCAAGCAGATGATATGAAGGAGCAGACATTGCCTAAGCTAGAGCAGGGAGATCAGCTACAAATACGCTCTGTTTCCCAAACAAAAGGAGAAACGAAGCCACCTGCTCCTTTCAATGAAGGAACCTTGCTTTCAGCGATGGAAAACCCACAAAAGTTTATTACCATTTCTGATCAGAAGCTTAAGCAAACACTTGGTCAAGCAGGTGGAATAGGAACTGTTGCTACTAGAGCAGATATTATTGATAAGCTCCTAAACAGCTTTGCTATAGAGCAAAAAGGAAAGGATCTTGTCCTAACCTCCAAAGGAAAGCAGCTATTAGATCTAGCTCCTCAAGAATTAAAGTCTCCTATTTTAACGGCTGAGTGGGAACAGAAGCTCATGGCCATTTCACAAGGGAAGCTGCAAAAACAACAGTTTATTGGTGAAATCAAGAACTATACTAGACAAATTGTTTCAGAGATTAAAAATAGTCAGAAGCAGTATAAGCATGACAATATTACGGGGACCAAGTGTCCTGAATGTGGGAAGCTACTATTAGAGGTTAACGGTAAAAAAGGGAAGATGCTAGTTTGTCAGGATCGCGAATGTGGTCATAGAAAATCGGTTAGTATTAAAACTAAGGCAAGATGTCCGCAGTGCCGTAAGTCCCTAGAGCTTCACGGTGAAGGAGAAGGACAAATTTTTGTTTGTCGCTGTGGCTACAAAGAAAAACATAGTGCTTTCCAGGAAAGAAGAAAAAAAGAGAAGCATAAGAATATCTCCAAAAAGGATGTTACACAATATTTACGACAGCAGGATAAAAAGAATCAAGAACCAATTAATACGGCTTTAGCTGATGCATTGGCAAAATTGAAGCTTGATAAGGAATAAATAAGAGAAGTAAAAGCATAGTCTCTATTGTCTATATATAACCGTTACACTAAAGTTGAAAAAAGCTACGCATAAAAAGGGGTAAAAATAGAGAAACAAAAAGCGCGAAGTCCAATATGTATCAAGGGAACTTTGCGCTTTCACTTAAATCAAGTGTATTGTCATTGATCAAAATAGTATGATTATTTTCCCATTCAACCTCAACCTGATCGACTCGTCTCTCTGTATATATTCTTTTCTTAAACCATAAAGGACCATTTAATTCGCCTAATATTCCGAATGTACCCATTGCACCAGCATCCGTATAAAAGAAATCAATTGTATAATACCCATCGGGGGAATTCACTGTTGTTATAAGTTCTTTTGCACCAGAAAACATACTTGTAAATGCTAGAGTAATGAAGAGAAGTACAACTAATAACGAAGAGAAAATAGTTGTTAACCAGCTTCTTACTTTCGCATGCCAGCTTGAAACATCCTTAAAACCCATTACCCCAATAATGAATGTCAAAATGGACAGCAATAAGATCACATAGTTTGGAGGAGCTATCAACCAAGTATTATTTGCAAGTGAATAGATAGAATAGGCTACAATCAAGTAACAGAAGATCATTAAAAAGAAAGCAATCAGATTATATTTTTTCAAGATAGTCCCTCCAAAATCGATGAAACATAGATAAGAATCGTGATGTGAGAAAGCTTCCTTTGTCATAAATCTACGATTATATCGATTTTCATTTTCCATTACTTCTTATTGAAGATGACAACTGCTCTCCTGTCAAGAGTTTCCAAAAGGGAATACCTATCATCAGACATTGTTGAAGGATAAGTCATAGCTACTATTGTCTGTGATATTTCTCACTTTTTTGATGTGAAATTTACATTTTTATTTCACTAATTAGCTTGAAATAAACCACAATGTGAAGCATTTCACATAACCGTCAAAAAGCTATGTCTTATATGTGAATACATTCACAAACATATATCAAATGCTTTAGAATCAGCTTATACTAAGAGTGTAAAAGGAATCATACTTTCAAATATCCCAAAAGGGGAGGGTGTTAAAAATGATTGGAAACTTCTTAAGAACAAATCGATGGGCGGCTGTGGTACTAACTTTTGCAAGAATATGGCTAGGATGGAGCTGGTTGAAGTCAGGATGGGGTAAAGTAACAGGTGGGTTTGACGCTTCTGGCTTTATGGCAAATGCTATCAATAACCCGGTAGCGAAGGGAGACACCATTGTTTATCCAAACTACGTTGCTTTTCTAGAAAACTTCGCAGCACCAAACATAGATGTTTTTAACTTCATTGTACCTTGGGGAGAAGTCCTCGTCGGATTAGGATTAATACTAGGGTGTTTAACAACAGCTGCTGCATTCTTCGGAGTAGTCATGAACTTCGCCTTTATGTTCGCTGGAACGATGTCTACGAACCCAATGATGGTTCTCATCTCTATCTTCCTGTTCGTAGCTGCTGCAAACGCTGGTAGATATGGATTAGATCGTTGGGTTATGCCTTACCTACGTGAGAAGATTAAAGGTTTAAGAAAAGACGGAAAAAGCCTGAACACTTGATGTTTTCTCCTCGAAACATAGTATAATAGAATTAACGAAAGAAATAGACAATCATGTTGGTTCTATCAATGAAGTAGAGGAGTGAGCATAAAACATGAGTAAGATATTTAAAGTAGGGATAATAGGTACTGGATTTGGGGCAAAGGTTCATGCCCCAATTTTTTCTCATCATCCACAGTTTGAGGTAAAGGCTATTGCTAGTGTAGCTAGAGGAAATGTGAATGATATTAAGGAAATGACAGGAATTGAACAGATCTATACCAATTGGAGAGAAATGATTGAGGAAGAGGATCTTGATCTTGTTTCCATTGCTTCTGCTCCATACTTACATCATGAGATGACTTTAGCTGCTTTTGAAGCCGGAAATCATGTGCTTTGTGAAAAACCGATGGCCTTCAATGCGGACGAATCATTGGCTATGATTAAGGCGAGAGATAAAGCGAATAAGCTTGGACTTATTAATTTCGAGTGGCGTTATCTCCCTGCTAGGTTGAAAGTCAAGGAAATTTTAGCGCATCAAAAGCTAGGTAAAGTCCTGCACATTCAATACAATTGTATATTTCCTGGATATGAAAGTTCTATATCCACTTCAAGAGGCTGGCTCGGACAAGAGGACAAAGGAGGCGGCTTCTTAGGTGCGATTGGCTCTCATATGTTAGATACATTAATGTGGTGGACAGGGGAGAAGATTAGCTCTGTGTATGGACAGTTGCATACGTACGTACCTCAGAACCTACAAGCACCAGCTGATGAAAGAGAGCTACGAACAGCGGACGATTCATTTCAGGTCCTTGGTTCATTCAGTAACGGCACTAGCTTACAGATGAATCTTATTTCTACGGCTAGACATGCATTAGGCTGGAGATTAGAGATTGTTGGTACAGAAGGAACATTAGTCATGACTGACGATCAAGAAGTGCTGCTTGGTGAAAACCAAGGAAATCTAGAGCCCGTTGAACTAAGTCCTGCTGCTGAGGCTCCAAGCCACTTTACTCATGCACTTTCTAGGTATTATCCTGCTTTTCAGCCAATGGTAGAGCGGTTATATCTTACTTTATTGAACGGTGATACAAGGGATATCCCGACCTTTGAGGATGGGCGTAACGTCCAACTGATCATGGATGCCATTAGAGCTTCATCAAAAGAGGGTCAAAGAAAACAAGTGGTCTATCCATAGCTACTAGAAGAATTCATGGTGCAGCTATTTAGTACAGGTCGTACCATAGAATCTATTTAAATAAATCTATAGAAATGGTGCACCTCCCTGCTACAATACTAGGCAGGGAGGTATTCTTGCATTTACTTATACATATGATTAGAGCATCTTATAATTGAAAACAAGGAGGTTATCTAAATGAGTTCAATTCTAGATATGGATGCTTCAACCCTTGCAGAGAAAATTAAAAAAAGAGAAATTACCTCACTTGAAGCAACAGAAACGTTTATTCAGCATTTGAAAAGGATTAACTCGACCATCAATTGCTTGGTTCAGGAACGCTTTACTGAGGCGATAGAAGAGGCAAAAACATGTGATCAGCTTGTGGCAGAGGGAAAAGTGACAGGACGGCTTTTTGGAGTTCCTATAAGTATGAAAGAGTCCTTTGATGTTTCGGGGATGAGTACGACAGGTGGATTACAGCACAGGCAAAAACTGAAAAGTACGAAGGATGCTGAAGCTGTCTCACGATTAAAGCAGGAAGGAGCTATTATTCTAGGGAAAACGAATACACCAACCCTTTGCTTCTGCCAAGAAAGCGTTAACAAGCTATATGGTCGTACAAATAACCCTTGGGATGTAAGTAGAACGGCTGGTGGTTCAAGTGGTGGAGAAGGGGCGTTAATGGCGGTTGGTGGTGCTGCCGTTGGCCTAGGATCGGATATAGGGGGATCGATTCGTTTCCCAGCCCATTTTAACGGTGTAGTAGGCTTCAAATCTGGAGAATATCAGGTTTCTCAGGACGGCCACTTTCCTTTTGTAGAAGATCCATACCAAGTGGCTATGCTTGGAATGGGAGCCATCGCTAAAAGTGTACGCGATGCCCAGCTTATTAACGATATTATTGCAGAACGGCCTCCTGTAACGCTTAGCTTGGAGGAGATTGAGAAGTTTGAGCTTATTATTCCCGAGCCTCATCCAGCCTACCCAATGTCAGCAGAAACAACCGATCTATTGAAGGAAATCCGCACCTACTTTGAACAGAAGCAAAAGGTGATCGGGGAGGAGTATCCATCAAGCTTTACTCATTTAGCTCTGATGTGGCAGCTTATAGAATCTGTGGACGGTGGTCAAAGTATCGCTGATCTAGCTTTCGAAGGTCGTAAAAGCAGTCCAGTTCGAGAATATATAAAAGAAGTAACTAGTGGGAAGGCAGAGTTACATCGTTATCTTTCATGGGCTGTAATTGGGGCTAGTATATTTAAGCCTAATGAAAAACAGCATAAACAGCTTTCCTCAGATGTTAAACAGGCGAAGGAGGAGATTAAGTCTTTTCTACATAATCGTATCTTAATCATACCCGTTTATCATACCGCTACTTTACCACATGGTAAGCTATATAGTGAGATTTTTTCCATTCGCAAAACCTTTAGACAATACTTGCCATATATCGCCTTGCCTAATGTATTAGGCTTACCCTCGTTGACGGTACCTGTTGGTGAAGATCAAATGGGCTTACCTATTTCAGTTCAGCTGGTGTCCTTAGTAGGAAATGAAAATGCCTTGTTTCATTTCGGACAGAAGCTTACGGATAGGTTTAGAGGATATGTGCGTTGTACAGCACATGATTAATAGGAAAAGGAGGCTACTCGATGAACGTATTGATTCTAGGAGGAACACACTTTTTAGGTCGTCATCTAACGGAGTATGCTCTTGAAAGGGGTCATCAGGTTACTCTTTTTAATCGGGGAAAGACCAATCCTGATTTATTTCCGCAGGTTGAAAAATTAATAGGGGATAGGGATAGCAACCTTGATGCGTTAGAAGGGAGAACATGGGATGTAGCTATTGACACAAATGGCTACGTACCAAGAATTGTTAGAAAATCTGTGAGAAAATTAGCAGATTGCATCAATCACTATACTTTTATTTCTACTATTTCTGTCTATCAGGATATGTCTCAATTAGATATGGATGAAGGTGCTGAAGTCAGCAGGCTAAAAGATGAAGGAACAGAAGAAGTGACCGGTGAAACATATGGTCCATTAAAAGCGTTATGTGAAGAAGAAGTAGTAAAAGTATTTCCTGAAAAAAGTCTTATAGTCCGCCCCGGATTAATTGTAGGTCCTTATGATCCAACAGATCGTTTTACGTATTGGCCAGTACGCATCGCTAGAGGTGGAGAAGTCCTTGCCCCAGGAAAAGGGAATGCACCTATACAATATATCGATGTCAGAGACCTAGCTCGCTGGATTTTAGAACAGATTGAAGAAGGTACAACAGGAACGTTTAATACAGCAGGACCGTCTGAAAGCATTCATTTGCATCACTTTCTTAATGAGTGCAAAAAAGTAGCTGAAGAGTTAGGGAAAAGCGCGAACCTAAACTGGGTAGATGAACAGTTCTTGTTAGAGAACGAAGTAGTCCCTTGGAGTGAAATGCCTTTCTGGATTTCAGATGATGGGAATCATGCTGGAATGCTTTCGATTAACTTCCAGAAAGCAATAGCATTAGATAAAGGACTTCAGCTCCGTCCACTTGCTGAAACTATTCGTGATACAATAGAGTGGAGTAGCTCAAGAGGCGTTCATTATGAATGGAAAGCGGGTATATCCTCAGAGAAAGAGGCAAGTCTATTAGAAAAATTGAAGCAGGGTAGTCAAGCTATAGAATAATGGTTCTCAACGTGCAGGATAGGATGAAAGGAGCATAAAAATAGTGGATAAACAATTCATGGAAAAAGCGATCCAGCTTGCTGTAGATAATGTTAAAGCTCTTGGAGGAGGTCCGTTTGGAGCCATCGTGGTAAGGGACGGAGAAATTGTAGGAATAGGGAAAAACCAAGTAACAACGACAAATGATCCTACTGCTCACGCTGAGGTACAAGCGATTCGTGACGCTTGCACCAAGCTGAATACGTATCAGCTTACCGACTGTGAGCTTTACACAAGCTGCGAGCCTTGCCCTATGTGTCTTGGAGCAATCTATTGGGCCCGCCCTAAGGCCGTATACTTTGCCAGCACGAAAGAAGATGCTGCAAAGGCTGGATTTGATGATCACTTTATTTATGAAGAAATTGATTTGCCTAAGGAAAAGCGCAAAATACCGATGCATAAATTAACCCTACCTATTGAAACCCTTCCCTTTGACACATGGGAGAAGCTTGATTTAAGAACGGAATATTAATAAAAAGGTCTAAACAGAGTCTGACCCGCAGCAATGGACACTTCTTTTCCACACAAATGGTGGAGCTGGAAGTGTCTTTTTATCTTATTTACATAATATGTTTTCCATTGACCTAAAGCCGACTTTTATAATATGATTACTTGTAATTAAAGCCTGAAACGTTGTCGCAAGGGAGTGTTCATAAAAATGAGATATGGATTTTGGTTACCCATCTTCGGTGGCTGGCTAAGAAACGTACAGAATGAAAATATGCCAGCAACGTTTGACTACGCTAAACAGGTCATTCAAGCGGCTGAGGATTGGGGATTTGACACAACCTTAATAGCTGAACTGTACCTGAACGACATTAAAGGAATTAAGCATGACTCCTTAGAAGCGTGGAGTACAGCAGCTGCTCTTGCCTCTGTAACAAAGAAAATTGAAATTATGACCGCCGTTCGTCCTTGATTTCATAACCCTGCAGTTACAGCCAAAATGGCAGCTAATATTGACCATATTAGTCAGGGACGCTTTACCTTAAATGTGGTCTCAGCTTGGTGGGAGGAGGAAGCAAAGCAGTACAATGGGATCTTTACCGAGCATGATGAGCGTTATGAGAGAACACAGGAATTTATTGATGTCCTTAAAGGATTGTGGACAGAAGATGTTTTTAATTATAAGGGAAAATATTATTCCTTACAGCAAGCTTCACTAGCTCCAAAGCCTGTTCAGCGTCCAAACCCTATTCTTTATGCAGGTGGAGAAAGTAAAAGAGGGAAAGAGGTCATTTCCTCAGCTTGTGATGCGTATGTCATGCACGGAGGAACAGTAGAAGAAATTGCAGAAAAAATAAAGCAAATGAAGCAGCTACGACAGGATATGGGACGACAGCCTTTCTTAAGCTTTGGAATGGCAGCCTATGTGATTTGCAGAGATACAGAACAGGAAGTAGTAGAAGAGCTGGAGCGAATTACAAATGTCCAAGAAACGAGTGGCTACGCTGGATACAAGGATTTTGTTAGCAAATCTCAGCTTGAGCAACAGATTCAATTATCCGACTATTCTGTTTCCAATCGCGGATTACGGCCACAGCTTGTAGGTACTCCTGAGCAAATAGCAGAACGCATACTTCAATATGAAAAAGCAGGACTCGATTTATTACTTTTACAATGCTCTCCACAGCTTGAGGAAATGGAACGTTTTTCGAAAAAGATCATGCCTATAGTAGAAAAATTACGTCAATCTGCTCTTTCAGTTGATGAACAGTAATTTATGTATCTTTAGATGGAATCTAATTAAACCTAGTTAGAACATAAGATAGAAGACATGCAAAAAGGAGAGAGAATCATGGGGAAAATATATATTATTCATGAGAATAACGAATGGACCGTTCATCTAACAAAAAGACTTCAGGAGCTTGGTCTACCCTACGAAGAATGGCATTTGGATCAAGGAATGGTTGATTTAAATGCTATTCCACCACAGGGTGTATTCTATAATAGAATGAGCGCTTCCTCCCATACTAGGGGGCATCGTTATGCTCCCGAGCTAACGAGTGCGGTTTTAGCTTGGTTAGAGAGACATGAACGAGTCGTCTTAAATGGAACACGCGCGCTACAGCTTGAATTAAATAAGGCCGCACAATATATGGCATTACATGCTGCTGGAATTCAAACTCCTTATACAATTGCTACCGTCGGTAAAGAGCATGCAATAGAAGCAGCGAAGCAGTTTGCAGGGAAGAAATTTATTACAAAGCATAACCGCGCAGGTAAAGGTCTCGGTGTTCAGCTTTTTGAACGTGTAGAAGCATTAGAAAGATATGTAAATGGTCCAGATTTTGAAGAACCAGTAGATGGGATTACTTTAATCCAGGAGTATATTCAAGCTCCCCAGCCATTTATAACACGCTGTGAGTTTATTGGTGGAAAATTTCATTATGCTGTCCAAGTGGATACATCTGAAGGCTTTGAGCTTTGTCCAGCAGATGCCTGCCAAATTGGTGATTTGTTCTGTCCAGCTGGGGAAGATCCTGCCGATCAAGCTAAATTTAAAATTGTTCAAGACTTCAACGAGCCTATTATTCAGCAGTACGAAAAGCTCTTAGCTGACAATAATATTCAAGTTGCAGGGATTGAGTTTATTAGAAATGAAGCTGGAGATATTTATACGTACGATATTAATACAAATACAAATTATAACTCAGATGTAGAAGAAAAAGCGGGAAGGTATGGGATGCTTGAGCTTGCTAAGCATTTAGGGGAAAAGCTGGAGCATGTAAATAAGCGACAAGGTGTAACTACTCATTCTTAATAATCAATTACTCTACATTTGCAATCTGATTTAAAGTAACTGTTATATGGGGTAGCGTCAGGAAAACGCGGATTTACAACGCTAAGCATATTTTCAAGACGATTACCCCGATTTTAACAACGTTAAGAAAGTTTTAATGGTCTTAATGAATTTAAAGACACCATTTTGTCCAATTTAAAATGATATTCCCCCAGTAAATTAATATGCTCCCAACCTAAAGGAGACATATGGTGCAACAAGTCCTCATTAAAGTCCCTGATTCCTTTTTGATAATCAATCGCTTTTGTTAAATGTAAGGTGTTCCAGACACTAATTGCATTAATAATTATGTTCAATGTACTGGCTCTCTGTAGCTGATGTTGTAAAGTTCGTTCCCGAAGCTCCCCTTGTTTCCCAAAGAAAATTGCTCTTGCGAGACCATTCATCGCTTCTCCTTTATTTAATCCTTTTTGAATTTTTCTTCTTAAAGTTTCACTTGAAAGGTAATAATGACGATTAATTGTACCGTCATCCACATATAATTGTTTTTCCAACGATTTGAAATAAAATCAACAGGTGATTCGTCAGGTACTTTTCTCTTTCCGGATTCGTTCATTCCTCGTATGATCTCCACAGCTTGTAAAAGATGTTCATTTGCCTTTATAGAATTAAATTCCAATACCCTTAATAAGGTCGGTGTATATTTTCTAAGTGAATAAAATCGTTTCTGCAATAAGTCTAAATAATCATAGTCCACAGGACGGGCAAGTTCCTGAGCTTCTTCTACAGACGAGACAAAAGAATTCCATTCAATAACGGATTCTAAAATCTCAAAAACGTCTAATTTTTCTTCTTTCGCTTTGATTAATGCTTGTCCGATATTGGTAAAGTGTATAACTTTTTCATTCAGCTTTTTACCGATTTGCTTTTGAATTTCTTCTTGAGCCTTACGGCCTTTTGATAAAAGACTAAGTATTTGTCTATCATGAAATTCAAAAGCTTTATCTGTTAACTCTTGAGTAAGTTGTAATAAGTATACGGTTAAATCGAGTAACGTTTATTTTCCTGAAAGTCACGAAAGGCATAAGGCTTCTACCTTGAACCTAACCGAGACAGCTGTAACAGGCGATTTCCTCCATTAAAGGGCTAGATTGTGGAGGAACTCTTATATTGCGTAGTAGATATATAATGTGTAGCTTTTGCATACTGACATGAATAAGATATTTGAGTCCCATTCCATCATGATGGCGTATGATGGAATGGCTTTGGAAATTAATGTTTGATTTGATCGATAATGTCGAATAAAGCTTCGTTGAATAGCTCCTTCTGATCAAGCATCGTCACATGTCCAGCATTTGGTATGGAGTAAAATTGTTTCATTGGCGCCTTGAGTTGATCAAAGTATGTGCGAGCGAGAGAATAAGGAGTTTGCCAGTCATCCTCGCCGTGGATATAGAATACTGGAACTTGATAGTCTGAAGTTACCATGTTTAGATCATAGGACTTAAACAAAGATTCCAAAATAGCACGCTGTTTTATTTCTAGTACATCGCTCATTAACATGTATTTAATATCTTTGAACGAATAAAAGGGAGAACATAGTACGCTCATGACTAGTTGGGGTGATGGTTGCATCGCAAGCTTATACTTACCTTGCAACTTACGGAGTTTTATAAGCTTCTTGATCATGTCATCACTCAATTGGTGATCGGGATAAGGGCTTAAAGCCTGTAAGGTGCTAATATCTTTCTGATTTTCTACTTGTCTGCTGTATTCCAATGCTTTTTCGTAGCCAATTCGTTCGTTTTCAAGCATATTTACAACTTGTCCAACTCCAATATAGGCTTGAACCATCTGCGGATATTGCAATGTGAATAGACTGCCTAAGATAGAACCCCATGAATGACCAAGCAGAAGTATTCGCTCTTTGTTATATTTCTTTTGTAAATAGCTCACAACTTCATATGTATCCTGTAATGCTTGTTCAATCGTTGTTGTCGGCGTGACTTTCTGGGGATCATTCGCAAAGAAGGTTTTACCGCTGTTTCGCTGTTCCCAGTGAACGACGGTTACTTTATCTTCCCAAGGAAACTGAAAGTCTTGGGCAAAAGGAAGCATCGGACTACCAGGACCTCCATGCAGGAATAAGAGGACGGGATGATCCTTATTTTCACCACGATGATATAAAAACTGCTGGATTCCACCGATCGTCACATACTCGCCCTCATCTATTCCGTTTGGTGTATTGATCTGACAGGCTGCTGCACGCTTCTTTGTGTAGAGAAACCAATAAATCGCCATACTGATGCAGGCAATAGCCGCTATGAAAATAATCAAAGTTTGATACATGTGAATGCCTCCTCTAGCTATTTTTTGTTGAATTCTGCTTGCACTTGCTTAGATATTCCGCAATTGCTTCTACAAGAATGCTTAATGCTTGTGCCCTTCCTTGTTCACCGTATTGATTCTGATTAGAGGCGATAAAATGCAAGCCATCCATTAAATTCGCAAGTACGCTATAATCGCATTGAGCATCCTCTATTCCCAAGCAACTCATTGTACGCTGAAAATTAGTTTTGGATTTATCATGTTCCTTTCTGTTAATAGAATCTGGAAGCTTGCGCAGCAAATATTCCAGGTCCGATGGCTGAACATAGAGTGCAAGACTATCTGGCGCCAAATAAATTTCATAAAGTGCATGCGTAATCTTGTCCTTAAAATGCCGCGAGCTAGCTCCGATTTCAAGAATTCGGTCAAATAAAGCTTGCTCATTTTGCTTCATAATGTGGTAGAGAAATTCTTCCTTGGAAGGATAATAGGTATAGAAGGAACCTTTGGCTATTTGCACAGCTGCTGCAATATCGTCAACCTTAACTCGCCTCATGCCTTTCTTACGAATGAGCTCTATTCCTTTGATATACATTGCATTTTTGATATGCTCCTTCTCCTGCTCACTTATGATCTTTGGCATACGCTCTTCTCCTTTAATGACTATTTATAATGAACTGAGTCAATATAAATATAATAAGACTGAACTCTGGTGAGAGTCAATGGTATTAGCATAAAAATAGCTGAATTATTAAAATTCAGAATATGTTATCTAAATTTAATACGCGGCACATTACCTTAGCACTTAAAGGAGATTAATTTCTTTGTTAAGGATGAAGAGGACGAAACGAAGGTAGCGGACGGAATGCTGTACCATTTCTTGTGGGATTTATTCCAAAACAATATTCTATGGTGAATGAGGAGCTACGCAAGCATCATTATGGCTCGAAGCTGATGCAGATGGCAGAGGAAATGCGAGAGAGCTAGGTTGCAAGACGATGAAGGTCGATACGCTTAGCTTATCAAGCGTTAGGATTCTATCAAAAGTAGGCTTTGAGGTGTTTGGTCAATAAGATGGGTTGCTGAACAGTACAACAATACTACGTAATAGAAAAATGGTATTAAATAATCGGGCGCTTTTCTGGAGTAACGAAAAAAGCCCAATTTCTCAATTTTAATACCGAAAAAATTGTACTTTCCTTAACGTTGTAAATTCGCATTTTCCTGACGCTACCCCTATATAGGTTTACGATAATACAAATTTAAACACCCTGATATCTACTTCAATTAGATACATCAGGGTGTTGTTTTTTGATTTTAGCTTTTAGAATGAACTAGTCGTTCAAAAAAACTTCATTGATTTGGGTATGTTTTTTGCACTAGGGTTACCGTTTCAGTAATGAACTCTTTAAGAATGTCGATATTAATGTCAGATACTTTGTTAATATAAACACAGGATTTGCCTGATGTGTGTTTGCCAAAATCCTTTAATAATCGTTCTCGAATTTCTTCATTTGTGGTTAAATAAAGGCTAATCTTTGCCTTTCGCGGGGAAAAGCCTACTAATGGAGCATCACCTTCGTGACCAGAAGCATATTTATAATGATAGCTTCCGAATCCGATGATACTTGGGCCCCACATCTTTGCTTCATATCCAGTGACTTCAGTAAAAAGATCAAGTAATTGATAGGCGTCTTGACGTTTCTTTAGTTGTTCAATTTGTTCAATAAATTCTATTACACTACGGTCTGTTTCCTTCGTTTTTAATTCATACATAAGCTGAATATCCCTCCTTCTTAGATAAGCATACACGATTGATATTAAACTTGTATACGGATAATAGAGAGATCACTCATTCGACTCTGATAAGGAATTATTCCCCTCTTTTTTGATGGATGCAACCTTAGCAATAGATACACTTCCACCTTTGGAAAGCTCAAGAAGGGCTTCGTTCAGAGCCTGGTCAATTTCTTGTTCTGTTCGATCGGATGAAACCTTTAACAAATACGTATTCGTAAACATTTTGTTCACCTCACCCTTAAATTATCTATTGCAACATGTCTATTATTGAAATGATGCGAAGCAAGCATGATCTACTTTAGAATGAATCAGAATAAAAAATAACCCCTTCTTGAAAAGAAGAGGCTACTTACATGATTGGTCAGTCAAAAGCCTTTTCTTATCTCTCAAGGTACACCTGTTGGAATTGGCACAGTACTTTCATACGAAAGTCCGCTGCCGAGGTTTCATCGGGCCAAATCCCTCTACCTCTCTTGATAAGAAATCGATATCTAATTAAATACATACTAATTCAATAGGAATACTATGTCAATAATTTTGACCATTTACAAAATTATTCAGTTTTTATTCGCCTCTCCAGTAGGATAAGCCTTTGTCTTTTTTAGGTGGTTTGATGAAAACTAGAGCAATGATCGCTGTAAGGAGAGAAATACCTGCTACACTAAAAAACAAAACTTTATGAGACTGATCCTTAAAAATAGCAAATACAGGTGGTCCGAGTGCCACACCAACAAACCGCATACTACTGTAAATCGAGCTGATCGTTCCGCGTTCACTTTTTTCAAACCCACTGGTTATTAGCGAATCCAAACTTGGCAATGCTCCACCTATCCCTAATCCACTGGTAAAAATGACGGCAATCAAAAAAATTAAACTTTCAGTAAAGCTAACGATAAAGGAAGAGGCAGCAATGATTAATATCCCCCAAAAAGTAAGCCATTTCATCCGACTCATATCTTCACCAATCACCTTGCCTGCGATATAGGAAGAAATACACAAAGCAGCTAAGGGAATGGCCAAGATAAGACCTTTACGAATTCCAGTAATGCCGTATTTATCCTCGAGTAAAGAAGAAAGATAGAAAAGAATACCAAACAATATGAACATACACAGTCCACCAACAAAAAAAATAGCTAAAATCCATCTTCCATCTTTGTGAAACGTTTTCCTAATCATACTAAAAAAAAGTGAAAGCTTCTGTGGTTCATCCTTTTTTTTAGGTGTTTGAACAAGGAACCAAATTAAAAGTATGCTTATTAAACAAAAAACAGGGAAAGAAAAGAAGGGGAGAAACCAAACGATAGTAGCAAGATAGGCTCCAAGTATAGGGCTAAGTACTTTTCCTAGTGTATTTGATGTTTCAACAATCCCTAATCCATTACTGATTTGCTTTTTATGGGTAAACATATCACCAACTAATGGTAGGACAATAGGGAATGCTCCAGCTGCACCCACCCCCTGTAATAGCCTACCGACCAATATCATCCAATAAGGGTTACTCATTTTCCATGCGGCCCAGCCAGAAATCAATCCGCCTAGTCCGGAAATAATTAAGCTTGGAATAATAATGGTTTTTCTGCCTACACGATCAGAAAGAAAGCCAGCAATGGGTATTAGTATAATAGCTGCAATAGAATAAACGGTTATCATTAGACTTGATTGGAAGGCTGAAATGGAAAGCTTCTTTTCGATTAAAGGTAGAACTGGAATTAACATGGAATTCCCTAAGGTCATCACAAGAGGAATAGAAGCTACTGATAAGAGATCAATCGTTTTATTTTCATGCAACACAATACTTTATTCCTCCTCTGAAAATACATTAACAATAAGATTATTTGCTCTAAGCCTCAAGATTATTCTTCGACATTTAACTTACTTGGATTATGGAAGGAAAATAAGAGATCATAAGCTGTAATAAAAATTAATTCAATAACAGATAATAGACAATCGCTTCCACATTTTTCTGTTATACTACTTGTAAGCCCTTTATTTATTATAAATAGACTGTTTCGAGGTGTTGGTCATATGAGCATTTTCAATAGCTTTTATTCCATCATATCCATTCTAAACATTCTTCTAGCGCTGACCGTTATATTTCTCGAACGACGCAATGTAGGGGTAACCTGGGCATGGATTATGGTATTATTTTTTCTTCCTGGTATTGGTTTTGTTCTGTATTTAATTTTTGGACAGAATCTAAGAAGGAGGAAAATCTATAAAATAACAGAGGATCAGAAAAAAGTGGTTGATTCACTAATCCAGACTCAGAAGGAAACACTCAGCCAACTACATTATAATGATCCATCAATGAATCACTATCAGGACATGATATACATGAACTTAATCAGCGGATATTCACTGTTTACACAAAATAATACAGTGGATATTTTCACTGACGGTAACGCAAAGTTTACTGCTCTTTTTCAGGATATACAAAAGGCGAAGAAACACATTCATATTGTTTACTTTATTATTAAAGACGATGATCTTGGAAGAAGACTCGTGCAGCTCTTAGCTAAAAAAGCTAAAGAGGGAGTAGAGGTACGGTTTTTATATGATCATTTAGGTAGTCGAAAGCTTCCCAAACGATTTTTTAAGCACCTATTAGATGCTGGTGGACATGTATCAGCTTTTTTTCCTTCACGTTTACCTTATATAAATTTTCGCATTAATTATAGGAACCATCGTAAAATGGTCATTATAGATAGTCGGGTCGGTTACATAGGTGGCTTTAATGTTGGAAATGAATACCTGGGTTTAGTAAAGTCTCGCGGAGCTTGGAGAGATACGCATTTGAAGCTTCGAGGTAGCTCTGTTTTGCAAATGCAGGTACAGTTTATCTTAGATTGGAATTTAGCCTCAAAGAATACGATTGTTCATGAGCTTACCTATCTTCCAGTACATAAAGAATTTTCAGGAAATGTGGGGATGCAAATCGTATCAAGTGGTCCAGACAGTCAGTATGAAAACATTAAAAACGCCTACATTAAAATGATTAATTCGGCAAAAGAAACCGTCTTTATCCAAACCCCATATTTTATTCCTGATGAAAGTCTAATGGATGCCTTGAAGATGGCTGCTCTTTCTGGAATTGTGGTCAAGGTCATGCTCCCTAGTAAACCAGACCATAAATTTGTCTATTGGGCTTCCATATCTTATCTCGAGGAGCTTTTATCTGTTGGGGCAAACTGTTATTTATATAAAAAAGGCTTTCTACACGCTAAAACAATTGTTGTTGATGGAAAAGTTGCTTCAGTTGGTACAGCAAATATTGATATCCGCAGCTTTAAAATCAACTTTGAGGTGAATGCGCTCCTTTATGATTCAGAGACAGCTAGGCGTTTACATGATATCTTTATGAATGATTTAGATGATAGTGAAAATTTGACATTTGCTGCCTATAAGGAAAGACCCTGGACTTCTAAGTTTAAGGAATCCTTCGCCAGGCTCTTATCTCCTTTATTGTGATGATGAATGTAATATTGGGTAGTAAAGATTCAAGGCTTATAGTCTTGAATCTTTCTTGTTTTGTGGCTTCTACAATCATGTCAAACATTGTCTTAATATGTCTAATTTTTTCGAAAAAAAGTTGCTTAATGTGAACTAGGCTCGTATAATGGTTTAAAAAATCTCATTTACATTCTTAACATACAAGTAAAACTTCGCAGGAGTGATAGAATGTCTAGACCGATTTTACTATTAATCACACAGGATGATCGTACATTTACTGCATTCCACAAGCAAATTACTAACTTCTACGGAGATCGTATTAGCATTATTCATAAGCGGGACAAGTATAATATGGAGGATGTTAAACTCATTTTGTTTTCATCGAAGGAATTAATGGCAGGAGGTAACTATCCTTCTGACAAAGTCATTGTGGGTCGTCGTGCCATTAATCTTAATAGCATTGAACAATTAGTTGTCCTCCCAAAGAAAACGGAATGCTTAATCGTGAATAACGCGAAGGAATCCACCTATGATACGATTGAATACTTAAACAACCTAGGACTTGATCTCACTTATCACTCCTATTATCCAGGTAAAAAAGACTATAAAAAAACAGCTGTTGCTATCACACCTCAGGCCATCGACAATGTCCCAAAAGATATAGAGAATGTTATCAATATTGGTATTAGACCATTAGATATCTCCACATTAGTAGAGCTAGGGACACTTCTTGGTATTGATATGCAGGATACACACTTCTATTCGGCTAAGTATATTAAGGAGATTATTGATTTATCCCGAGAGCTTTTCGATTCTTTAAGTCATGTCAATCTACTTAATCAAGAGCTAGACGCCATCCTCAATACTGTACATGATGGAATCATTGCTACAGATGATCGAAAGAACATTATAAAAATGAATAATGCTGCTAATCGGATCCTTGGACTTTCCATGAAAGAAGAGGATATTATCGGAGCTAAAATTAATAAACTTTTTCCAAAGCTTGATTTACAGTTTAGCGATAATGAGCCTTACCATGAAAACAAGCTAGTTAATGTTCACGATAAAAAGCTTGTCGTCAATAAAATGACCATTATGAAGGAGGATACAAAGATAGGAGATGTCACTGCATTTCAGGATGTGACAAGGATACTACATCTGGAGCAAGACATACGCAAGCAGATTCAAAGAAAGGGATTTTCCTCTAGATATACAATTAGCGATATTTTCGGGAACAGCCCTAAGATCAAAGACACAATTAGAGTCATGGAGAAGATAGGTAAGACAGATCGTTCAGTCCTTATATTAGGTGAAAACGGAACAGGAAAGGAGCTGTTTGCTCATTCTATTCATCATTTGTCTAACCGGAAAAATGGACCTTTTGTACCCGTAAATTTTGCTGGCCTTCCAGAGTCGTTAGCTGAAAGCGAGCTTTTTGGATATGAAGAGGGGACGTTTACAGGGGCAACTAAAGGAGGCAAACAGGGATTATTTGAGCTTGCTCATAATGGCACCATTTTTTTAGATGAGATCGGAGATGCTTCTTTAAACCTACAGATCCTTTTACTAAGAGTTCTTCAGGAAATGCAAGTCATGAGAGTGGGCGGGAGAAGAATCATCCCTGTTAATGTACGTGTTATTGCTGCTACCAATAGAGATCTTAAACAGCTTGTTCAAGAGGGAAAATTTAGAGAAGATTTATATTATCGGCTATTTGTACTACCGTTACGTATTCCACCACTCCGTGAGAGGAAGGAGGACATTCCTCTTTTAATTCATTCTTTTATTAAGGATTATTCAGCCGTTATTCCTTCCATAGATGATGATGTCATGCAGCTCTTGCTGGATTATCATTGGCCGGGAAACATCCGTGAGTTACTTAGCGTGATTCAATATATGACAATCGTCATGGATGGAGATAGAATTACAGTCAGCGACCTTCCTGAACAATTTAAAGAAACGAGAACAAGTACAACTCCTATTAGTTCAGACCTTATAGAAAAACTGAAGTTGGAGGGAGAACTTAGTGACTACTACCAAATCCTAAAATGCTTATTTGAAGCTAAACAGCAAAGTAAGACGATTGGAAGGGGTAAAATAGTGGCCTACGCAGCAAAAAATCATGTCCATCTCTCAGAGCAACAAGTGCGTAAGAGAATGGAGGTACTTAAGGATCTAGACTTGATCTACAGCGGAAACAAAGGAAAAGGTAGCAAAATAACAGATAGTGGTATAGAGCTATTGCACAATTTAGAGAATAGTGGTGAAGTGAGCACTTAGAACTAATAGGATAAGTGAATGATATGAAATAGGTTTTCTTAGGTCTCCTAAGAAAACCTATTTTTTTCGTATAGCTCAAGATTCAGTCTTTATAGCCACGTAAAATTTTTGAATAAGCCGTATTTTCATAAATTTTTAAATTGGCATAGGATTTGCATATCTAAATAATGAGATTGTTTTTTAATACGGAAGTGGGGGTGGACAATGAAGAAAGATACTACTCAACTGTTCCTAGAAGGGATGAATCGAGTCGTAAATGTTAGAGAATATGAAAATCGATCTATAGCAGAAGATGTGGTTGAAGGACTGCTTTATAGCTTTTCACTAGGACCATCATCAGCAAACTGTCAGCCTTGGGAGCTTTTTATTCCTAGGGAAGAAGCCCAGCTTGAGAAAATTGTACAGGCAACCCTTGATCCTTTTCTAACTGAGAAAAGCTATGGAGCCCAAGGCTGGATCAGTAAAGCTCCTTTTGTAGCGATTGTGTTGATGGAGAAGCGTAGGTCTCAGACAAGAATTGGTGAGAAAGGCGACCGATTTGCTGCCGAGGATATTTTTTCAGCGATACAGAATTTTCGGCTCATAGCAGACACACACGACCTAGCCACATCTGTTGTCCGAGAATTTGATCCACTTCGGCTTAACGAAAGTCTTGAATTACCTTGGTACGTAGAACCCCTCGCTATTCTTACAGCTGGATATACTCAGGCTGAACTAGAGATTCCTGAGAGGCTACAGATCAATGATTTTGTTCATTGGGGGAGATGGCAGTGAAAAAAGAAAGCCAACACTCTACGATTTTAGCTGCGATAGATAAAAGAGCAAGTGTCCGCTCTTTTACCAAGCAAGCCATACCTGAAAGCTTAATTGTAGAGCTGTTAACAGCAGGAACATACGCTCCTTCCAGCGGAAACATGCAGCCTTGGGAATTTATAGTGATTCAAGAGCATGAGCAAATGCAAGAGCTGGTAGGCTGTACGTACTTTGGATATTTCTCAAAAGGAGGCAATCACCAGCATTGGATTGGTGAAGCAGGAGTGATTTTCGTTGTTTGTGCTAACCAAAAACGGACGGAAGCGCGCTATGGTCAGGATGGAAAGGGCTGGTCCATCATTGATGTTTCGGCTGCAGCTGAAAATATACTTCTAGCAGCAACTGCGCTCGGATTGGCAGGCTGTTGGGTCGGTGGCTTCGATGAAAAGAAGGTCAAGGAGCTACTCCGTATACCTGAGTACGTAAAGATTATTGGCTTACTTCCTATTGGCTATCCACTGCAGGAAACGAAAAGAAAATCTAGGCTGCCGTTATCCTTAGTCACACACAAAGGTAAGTATAATGAACGTTATTTTTAAGCTATATTTTTAAACGCTTGTTTAACAAATGAGGAGGTGAATAATCATGGGTCAGACACAACATGAGGTCGAAAATGCTTTGCTAGAAGATATAGATTTGACTACGGCTGAGGCTATCCTGAACAGATTTAGTTCTTTAGTAAGAGAATCTGGTAGCGATGATGAACTGATAGCCGCAAATTATTTGGAATCACTATTGCACCAATGGGAAATCTCGTATCGAGTGCACAAATCGAATATCTACTTAAGTGTACCGAAGGAGGCAAGGTTAAAAGTACTGCATCCCACCGAATATGAAATCAAAGCAAAAACACCATCAGCTTCATTTTCTACCAATGAAGACTGGGTCAAAGGAGAACTGATTTACCTTCCTGCAGAACTTAATCTGGATGATAAGTATGATCCATTAGCCCATACAACACTAGATCATGTTCAAGGAAAAATTGTCCTTATGGATGGCTACCCTGTATCTGGAAAAGTAAAGGAATTAGGCAATGCTGGTGCATTAGGGGTCATTTTCATTAGTCCAGGAGATTATATCCACGAAGGAACCTGCTCAGCCATCTGGGGTTCTCCAGACCTTGATAGCATGCACTTTGATCCTATACTTCCTGTACTAGCTGTTTCTCATCCAGATGGTGAACACTTGAAGAAATTATCTACGAATGAATCTGTTCAGCTTTCCTTACAGACTGTTTTAGATGAAGGCTGGTTTGATTGCCCGCTTATTGACATTTTTATAGAGGGTACGGAAGAGCCTGAAAAGTATGTCCTCCTACATGGTCATTTGGATTCATGGCATGTGGGCATTGGAGATAATGGTACGGGTATAGCAGCGCTAATGGAAATGGCAAGGATTTTTCAAAAGCATAGGCATTTATTAAAGCGTAGTATTCGGATTGCCATATGGCCCGGTCATTCCACAGGGAGATATGCAGGATCGACCTGGTTTGCCGATCAATTCGGCTTAGACCTAATGGAAAACTGCGTAGCACAGGTTAATTGTGATTCGCCAGGGTGTCGATGGGCAACCTCCTATGAACATATGACGTGGATGAGTGAGGCTGAGCTGTTTTGTCAGGAGGCGATCCACACAGCAGTTGGACAAGCTTCTCAAGGAACACGACCCGGTAGAGCAGGAGACTATTCCTTTAACAATATAGGGATTACATCATTTTTTATGCTTTCCTCAACCATTCCAGATGATCATGTTCATGAGCTCAATTATTACGCCGTTGGAGGTTGTGGAGGAAATATCGAATGGCATACAGAGGATGATTTGATGTATGTAGCTGATTATGAGGTACTACACAAGGATATAAGGATCTATCTTACTGCTATCATAAGGGCTTTAAATAAACCTATTCTTCCATTTAACTATGTCAAAACAGCAGAAGAGTTCTTTCAAAGCTTAACTACTTATCAGCAGCAGGCTGGAGCTCATTATTCCTTAGCAGATCTAATAGAGGAGGTTGCAGAGCTTCGAGACTCACTAACGCAGTTTTATAAGCAGATTGAGCCATTACGTTTAGAGAGCCTAAGCCATCCATCTGTACAAAAGGCTAATCAATGTATGATAGAGCTTTCACGTTTACTTATTCGAATGAATTACTCACGTCAAGGAGTGTTCTATCATGATCCAGCTCTTGATATTCCAGCTTTGCCAGATCTAGCACCAGTAGTAGAGTTAGCCGAGCTAGAAGAGGATTCACATCGTTATTATGTAACAAAAAACCATGTGAAGCGTGGAGCTAATCGTCTGAGCTTAGTGTTAAAGCAAGCTAATCAATTAGTCCAATCAACATTATCCTAATATAAATCAGGAGGGTTCTACCATGAAGAAAAAACAATATAACGGCTATAAATCCTATCAATACTTGGAAGCAGGAGTGGATTACAAAGAATTTAAACTTTCGAGAGAGTATGACCGAGTTGAGCCTTTTGTTTATCCAGTAAGTGCTGAGCAGGAGGAAGAGGTACAACGTATTTTGGAAGAGGATATGATTATCTCTTTGCATGAGCATACCTTTATTGCTCCAGAGGATCTTAATGAATTTATGGCCTTTAGACGTCAAGGAAGAGATTTTACAGGCTATGAAGGACTTAGTATTTCTGGATTAGACGTCGTATTTGAGAATTTCATGGATGGGACAGCATTAATTACGTCAAATCATGGGTGGAAATGGGACGATATCATTTTTGATTTAGGGATGCGGTATAGTGATTTTGCCCACCAGGATCTAGTTATCCGAGCAGAGACAATAGATGATCTGTATCGAGCTAAAAGGGAAGGGAAGATTGCTTTCATTACTTCTCTAGAGGCAGCAACTCAGATTGAAAATGAAGTAGATCGTGTGGATGTCCTATATGGATTTGGAGTTAGATGTATGGGAATTGCTTACTCTGAAGCCAATGCTCTAGGAGCTGGACTTAGAGAAGAAAATGATTCTGGGCTCACACAGCTAGGTCGTCAGGTTGTCCAAAGAATGAACAAGCTAGGAATTACAATTGATGTTTCCCATTGTGGAGATCAAACCTCACTAGATGTGATTAACGAAAGCTCAAAGCCTATCTTTATTACACACGCTGGAGCAAGAGCCATTTGGGATACAAGACGATTAAAGCCTGACAATATTCTCAAAGCATGTGCTGAAAAGGGTGGGGTCATCGGAATTGAAGCTGCACCACACACAACTCTAACTGAACAAAACTCAAGCCATTCTATTGAATCTGTGATGGATCACTTTGAATATACCGTTAACCTTGTGGGAATCGACCATGTTGCTTTTGGTTTAGATACATTGTTTGGAGACCATGTGGGACTTCACAGCTTATTATCTGGTCAGCTTTCCATTGGGAAATCACATCAAGGTCCTAAATTTGAGAAAGTTGAATATGTAAAAGGATTAGAGAATCCAGCGGAAGCGTATCTTAATGTTGTCCGTTATCTAGTGAAAAAAGGGTACAGTCGTGAGGATATCAGTAAGGTAATGGGAGGAAACATTCTAAGAGTATTAAAAGAAACTTGGGTCAAATAGGATTTCTTAGGTTGTAGTAGGTTGAACTAGGCTATGAAATAGGTGAGGTTGCAGGCAGCTACACGACAGTTTTTACAATATGAGCTGTCGTGTAGCTGAAAAATGAATGAGCTTTTAGAAATAATAAAATAATACACAAACCTAATGTATTCAGTTATATAGCGAGGATGTTGTCTGAAGATTAAATAAATAGTGGTTCATTTTATATCAAAAGTGTAAGTTGGCATATGAATTGCTTATTATACTTTGAAACCTATTAATTTTGGCAATATTCAAGGTTATCAAAAAGATTAGTTTGATTTATTGTCAGCAATCTGAAGGTCAAACATTTATTTTAAGGGGAGGTACATGTAATGAGGGATTTTAGGTTTTTCAAAACAGGTCTTATTTTGATCTTAATGCTTGTCCTTTTAGCTGCCTGTAGCAGCGGAAATGATAGTAGCAGTGAGGATCCAGCTGAGAATTCAGACATTGTAGATGAGGAGAGAGTCATTCGTCCAATTGAAATCCTTACTAGGCCACAGGCGTCATCTCCAGATGAGTTTGAAACAGCAAACTTAATTAAAGCAGCCATGGAAGAGCTTGGACTAACGGTGAATCTTAACGTTTCTCCATGGGAAAAGCTGTCCGATGTTGTTTGGTATGAAAGAGACAAATGGGACATTGCAGGATGGCAGATGGCAGCTAGACCAGAGCGTTTAGATCCAGATGAATTCATCTATAACCTTTTTCACTCTCAAAATGTTGAGGATGGTTATAACTTTATAGGTTACGTGAACCAGGACTATGATTCTTTAGCTGTGGAACAGCGTGTAACGGTTGACCGGGATGAAAGACAGCAGCTAGTACATCGCGCACAAGAGATTTTAGCTGAAGACGTTGCTTATTTCTTCACTGTTAACCCAATGTTGAGCTACGTATTTAATAGTTCAGTATTTGAAGAAAGCTCACTAGTAGAAATGGCTGGTCTTGGTATTAAGAACTATTGGACTTATATCAATATTGAGCCTACAGGTACGCAAAGAGATATGATTCTTAACAGTAATGATACGGTACAAGCGATTAACCCACTATATATCAGCGGTTCTGTAGATTCTTGGGTCACGGAATTAATTTGGGATCGTTTGATGAGAGTTGATGAACAAGGTCTACCCACGCCTTCAGCAGCTGAATCTGTTGAGTGGGTAACAGATACTGAGATTAAGGTGACCCTACGTGAGGGCATGCAGTGGCATGATGGACAACCTGTTACTGCAGAGGATGTGAAGTTTTCGTTTGAGGTTCCACTATCTGGAGAGGTTCCTATGTACAAGCCTTTTGTCGATATGATTTATGATATCGAAATTGAGGATGAGCGAACGTTAACTTTCTTCATTGATTATCCATGGGCTGCCTTTGAAACTGCTAGCTTAGCTAAGATTAATCTAGTTCCTAAGCATATCTGGGAGCCGATCATTGAGGATTTAAAGGACAAGCCTGAAAATGCTGAAAGCCATCAGGAAGCTAACCCTATCGGATCTGGTCCATTCAAATATGCGGACTGGAAGTTTGGAGAAGAGGTTGTACTTGAAGCAGTTAAAGATCATTATGATGCACCAAAAATTGATCGTTGGATCGTGCGTATTATTCCAAACATGGAAGCATCATTAGGAATGCTACAAACAGGTGAAATTAATTTCCTTGCCGCTTATACCGGTGATAGTCAGGTGCTTGAGCAAAGAGTAAATGATTCTGCTGATCTCACTATGATTTCTTCCGTAGACCTAGGCTTTAGATTCTTTGCTCCAAACCACCGTAGAGCTCCGCTAGATGACAAAGCGTTTAGAAGAGCAGTAGCTTCCGTCATTAATCGTGATATTCAGGTAGCTGCTGTATGGAAGGGCTTTGCTGTGCCAAGTGATTCTGTTGTTTCACCATCCTTGGAATTTTGGAAGAATCCAAATCTTAATTACCCTTCAGGTGGTGTAGAAGAGGCAAAACAAATCCTTCAGGAAGCTGGTTATGAATGGGATAAAAATGGAAAGCTTCTATACCCTCAGGGACAGAAGGAACAGCTAGGTAACTAACAGTCCTAACGTGAAATACTGACAGACATTACTGTCAGTATTTCACCAATTTTTAGAGAGGGGGAGAAGAATTGAATGGAAAGTGGAAATTCTTTATTTCTAGACTACTACAAACACTATTAACTTTATGGGTCATTGCCACTATCTTGTTCTTTTTATTTCGCTTGATGCCAGGGAATCCCTTGGCTGCCTATATTGATCCAACATTTACAAGGGAACAGCAGGAGATTCTTCTCCAGCAGTTTGGATTAGACAAGCCTCTATGGCAGCAATATTTTATTTATTTTGGGAATTTGTTTCAGGGGAATTTAGGTCACTCCTTTTTTTATAAGGAATCCGTTATCAGTATTATCGGTAGAGTTTTACCTAACACCATTTATCTGATGACTTTTTCCTTAATCATAGCTTATGTGATCGGTACACTAGGAGGAGTGTTACTGGCCTGGAAGAGAGGGACGAAAACAGAAACCTTAGGTATAATATTGACTCTTTTTACAAGGTCTGCTCCACAGTTTTGGGTAGGGATGGTTGTGCTAGCCTTCTTTGCCTTTACATTAAAATGGTTCCCTTCAGCTGGAGTGTCACCTGCAGGAACAATGTACACATCTGAGCTTGATAAGCTGTTTTCTCTTGCCTTCTATCAGCACTTGTTTCTACCCAGCCTTACGTTAGCTATCTATTTACTAGGTTTACCGTTACTCCTTATGAGATCAAATATGCTCGATGTTATGGGAGAGCAATTCGTTGATATGGCTAGGATGCGCGGATTAAAGGAATGGAGAATCATGCTTAAATATGCCGCTAGAAATGCCGCTCTACCTGTTATAACAGCGATGGCTGTAGGAATTGGCTACTCTATTGGAGGAAACGTAGTCATAGAAAATGTCTTCAGTTGGCCAGGCCTTGGGAGACTACTCGTTAACGCTGTATCTGCTAGTGACTACCCTTTAGCTCAGGGTGCCTTTATCTTAATAGCCGCCGTCATGGTCACAATGAACTTCATAGCGGATATTTTGTATAGCATTTTAGACCCACGAGTAACGTCAAGGAGGTGATCATGATGGGGACAGATGCACACGTGAAGATGAACGATCAAAAAACAGTTCTACAGCAATCACTAGGACGCAAGCTAGGGAAGCAGCTAAAAGCTTTTATACGTTTTATCAAGCAGGATACCTTTGTACTTGTAGGTGTAATTATTTACGCATTTCTGATTTTACTTGCTATATTTGCACCTCTTATAGCCCCACATGATCCACATGAAATGATTCAAACGGACGGGCAACTGATGTTCAATCAGCCTCCATCCAAGGATCATTGGCTTGGGACGACCAATATGGGGAGAGATATTTTTTCACAGCTTGTTTACGGGGTTCGTCCAGCCCTTTTAGTAGGCTTCACCGCAGCGTTTCTCGTTGTTGTGGTAGGTACGTTAATCGGGTTGTTTGCAGGATACTTTAGAGGAATTGTCGATAATCTACTCATGCGTGTAACAGATGTAGCTTTCGGCATTCCCTTTGAGCCTTTTGTTATTGTACTCGTTGCTTTTATGGGCGCAAGCATCTGGAATATTGTTTTAGCGATGGCTTTGCTGCTTTGGAGAGACACCGCAAGGGTCATTCGATCACAGGTGCTAACCGTAAGGGAGAGAAATTTTGTTGAAGCAGCCAAGGTTTCTGGAGCGTCCCATTTACGTATTTTATTTGTTCAGATCGCTCCAAACATCTTACCATTATCCTTTTTATACGGATCATTAGCTATGGGTTGGGCTATCTTAACAGAGGCTGCCGTTAGCTTTCTAGGCTTTGGTGATCCGACTGTCATCAGCTGGGGATATATGCTTCAGGATGCTTACGTGTCACAGGCTCTATCTAGAGGAGCATACTATTGGTTTTTACCTCCAGGGATTTTCATTATGTTAGCTGTAATGGCTGGCTTCTATATCGGTAGAGGTTCTGAAGAAATCCTATATCCAAGACTGAAAAAGCAGTAAGGGAGTGAGAGAGATGGCCTTATTAGAAGTCAAAAATTTGAAGGTGCATTATCAGACTAAACATGGAGATAATCAGGCTGTTGATGGTGTCTCCTTTAAGCTTGAACAGGGAAAAAGCATTGGAATCGTAGGTGAGAGTGGCTGTGGGAAGAGCACATTAGTGAAAGGAATTATTAGGGTCATGTCCCAGAATGCCTTTATCAAGGATGGGCAGATTCTATTTGATGGCAAAGACTTAGCGAAGCTTCCGGAGAAGGAATTTCGTCAGGTTCGGTGGAAGGACTTAGCCCTCATTCCTCAAGCGGCAATGGACTCACTAAATCCTGTCTACCCTGTCCTAGATGCATTTGTCGAAGTGTTAACGTTGAAAGGAAATATGACGAAAAAGCAAGCTGTAGCTCGGGCACATGAGCTATTCCAAATGGTAGGTCTTGATACAAAAAGACTCTCGTATTACCCACATGAGTTTTCAGGAGGAATGAAGCAGCGTGCTGTCATTGCTCTTGCCCTAGCATTAGATCCAAAGCTCGTCATTGCAGATGAGCCTGTAACAGCGTTAGATGTTATAGTTCAAAGTCAGGTGTTAAGGGAGCTAACTCGTTTAAAGAAGGACTTAGGCTTGACGATCATCCTTATTACGCATGATATTTCTGTTGTTGCTCAGAGCTGTGAATCCATAGCTGTTATGTATGCAGGAAAGATTGTTGAAAAGGGTGATGCAAAGGATGTGCTAAAAAATCCTTATCATCCTTACACCATGGGGCTAGCAAACGCCTTTCCAAATCTCAAGGAACCAGACAAGCCACTGATTTCCATAGAAGGCTCTCCACCTGTACTCGTTGATCCACCAAAAGGCTGTAGGTTCTATGAGCGTTGCCCTTATAAAATCGAGCAGTGCAGGAACGAAGAGCCAGAGTTGGTTGAGGTGAAGAAGGAGCATTTCTCTGCCTGTCATCGTCTAGCTGATATTGATGAGCTAAGAGAGAAAGCAAAGGAGGTGGAGACGTGGCAGAACGTAGTGTCATTGAAGTAAAGGATTTGCAGAAGCACTTTCCCGTCCGCAGAGGTCTATTTAGTAAAGAAACAGGAGCCGTTTTAAAGGCCGTAGACGGTGTGAGCTTTTCCATTAAAAAAGGTCAATCCCTCGGCTTAGCAGGGGAAAGCGGCTGCGGAAAAACAACAACAGGAAAAATGCTCCTTCAGCTTTATGAGCCAACTGGAGGATCGTATCTTTTTAATAATGAAGATGTGACTCATCTTAAATCGAATAAGGATATGAAGAAATTCCGTAAGCAGGCCCAGCTCATGTTTCAGAATCCATTTGAAGCGTTAAATCCACGCTTTACCATCTATCGTTCTTTACTAGAGCCGCTTATTAATCATGGAATAGGGAGTAAGGAGGAGTGTTACGCATTAATTAAAGAAGCATTAGAACGGGTTAATCTTCAACCAGCAGAAAGCTATTTTGAAAAATATCCATATCAGATGAGTGGTGGACAGCTACAAAGGGTCGTTTTGGCCAGAGCTCTCATTATTGATCCAGTGTTTCTAGTCGCGGATGAACCCGTTTCCATGCTAGATGTATCTGTACGTGCAGGTGTTCTTAATTTGATGAAAAGCGTTACAGAAAGCATGCAGCTGACCACTGTCTATATTTCACATGACCTATCATTAATTCAATATATGTGTGAGCAAACAGCTATCATGTATCTTGGTAGAATAGTAGAAATAGGAGATACCAAAACGATTTTAGAAAGCCCTAAGCACCCGTACACTCAAGCCTTAATTAGTGCTGTGCCTGTACCTGATCCAGAGCATGAGCCTGAGGAGTTGAAGATTCACAACCATGTTCCAAGTCCCATCAATTTACCTAAAGGCTGTCATTTTCAGGATCGCTGTCCTTACGTAGAGTCGATCTGTAGACAGGAAGATCCTCAGTTGAAAGAGGCACCAGATGGGATTAAGGTTTCCTGTCACATGGTTCATGAGCACAAGGATTATCTATCGCCAAGTAATCAAAACACTGTGTCTAGCACATAGATTTATAAAATTCCTATATATCTTTTAATAGGTTTGTATGTAAAAGCTGATGCGCATCATTGGTCAAAAACAACAAGTGGAAGGGGAAAATAATAGTGAAACTAGTATATGTCGTTCCAGGTCCTATGAATGATACTGAAGCAGCAAGACGTGGAGGGCTGTTGAAGGAGTGGGCTGCTCCACATGTTGACGTTGATATTGTCACCGTGTCTGAAGGCCCTGCATCCATAGAGTCCATGTATGAGGAATTTTTGAGTATCCCTGCAACAGCAAAGCTCATTTACCAATTGGAGCAGGAAGGCTATGACGCTGCTATCTTGGGCTGTGCTGGTGATCCAGGATTAGATGCGTACAGAGAAATCACAACTACACTTAGAGTAGTTGGTCCTGCTGCATCAGGCTATCATACCGCTGCCTTACTTGGGCATCGCTTTTCAATCCTGACGGTAACAGATAGCACAATTCCAAGCTGTTATGAGCTGGTTCAAAAGGCGGCTTTAACGCACAAGCTTGCTTCTGTCAAAGCGGTCAATATTCCGGTGCTTGAGCTGGCTAATGATCGAGCAGCCACTTTAAACAAGCTTGTTGAGATTGGAAAAAGAGAAGTAGAAAACAGTGGAGCAGATACCCTTGTATTAGGCTGTATGTCCATGGGCTTTCTAAATGTGGCTGAGGATATGCAAGAGATCTTAGGAATCCCTGTTATTAACCCAGCCAAAAATGCCCTCAAAATAGCTGAGGCACTAGTTGGAGCTAACTACACTCATTCTAAGAAAGCGTACATGATCCCTCCAAAGCTAGCATCTGGAAAGATCAAGTCTCTCGACGAGTTATTAGTTACTAAATAATCTATGAGTAAAGGAGATGTACACATGGCAACTATACAAGTAAAAGAAACAGAAAAGATTCTATTAGATGAGTTAAATCTTGATGTTCCAAAAGCCGTATTGAACAAATTCAGTATGCTAGTGAGAGAATCTAGCAGTGAGGATGAGCGTATTGCCTTCGATTTTCTAGTCGATTTTCTAAAGGAATGGGGCATTCCCCACACCCTTCATCAGCCTAGCATTTATTTAAGTGTTCCTGTGTCTGCTGCGCTTAAGGTTAGCCGTCCTACAGCAAAGACCTATCGAGCAAAAACTCCTGCATTTGCTGTGTCCACGGGAGACGATTGGCTTAGTGGTGAAGTGGTATACACAGGCTCCAAGCAAGCAAAAGGGTTAGATGACATTTTTGCTGGAGGAATTGAAGTTGGTGATCTTGATGTTGCTGGAAAAATCGTACTTACAGACGGTCTTGCCATGCCACGAAAGGTAAAGGAATTCGGGGAGCTTGGAGTAAAAGCAGCTATTTTTATTAATCCGGGTAAAAACATCCATGATGGAATTTGTACACCTATCTGGGGTTCACCAGATTTAGATACGATTGATCAGGAGCCAGTCATTCCTGTGATCGCCATTAATCTAGAGGATGGGAATGAATTGAAGGAGCTTTGCGCTCAAGGAGATGTTCAGGTTGAGCTGCAAACGGAACATAAAAAAGGCTGGTTCGAATGTCCTTTACTTGATATTTTCATTGAAGGAACGGAAGACCCTGAAAAATATGTTCTCCTTCATGGTCACTTAGATTCATGGACCGTAGGGATTGGTGACAACGCAACGGGTGACGCTTCTCTACTAGAAATGGCTCGAGTGTTTTACAAGCACAAGGATAAATTAAAGAGAAGCGTACGCATTGCCATATGGCCAGGTCATTCGACCGGAAGATATGCTGGATCAACATGGTTTGCTGATGAGTTTGCTCTAGATTTAGAGGACAATTGCGTAGCACAGGTGAATTGCGACTCTCCAGGCTGTCGCTGGGCAACATCCTATGATTATATGGATTGGATGAGTGAGGTAGATGCGTTCTGTAAGGAAGCGATTCAGGATTCAGTTGGGCAAGGCTCCAAAGGAGTAAGACCAAGTAGAGCAGGTGATTATTCCTTTAACAACATTGGAATCACCTCGTTCTATATGCTTTCCTCTAGTATTCCAGAAGATGTGCTTGCTCAAAAGGGGTACTATCCTGTTGGAGGCTGTGGAGCGAATATTGAATGGCACACGGAGGATGATCTACTCCACGTAGCTGATTACGATATCCTCATGAAGGATCTTAAGGTGTATACAACGTCTGTATTTCGAGTGTTAAATGAGCCGATTCATCCGTATAATTTTGTGCATACGTTAGATGAGTTTACTCAAACCATTACAGCGTATCAGGAGGCAGCAGGGGAGCATTTTAGCTTTACTGATGGTCTTGCGCAAGTAGCTGAGCTTCGTGGTGCACTAGTTGAATTTTATGAACACGTTGAGTCTCTTAAAGAGGGACAAGTTTCCGAAGCTGAAGTCAAGGATGCTAACGAAAAAATACTAGGCTTAGGGCGGATTCTAATTCCATTAAACTTCTCAAGAAGAGGTAAATTCCGCCATGATCCAGCCTTAGACGTTCCGGCACTTCCAGATATTGCACCGGCTAAGGATCTCTTATCCATTAAAGCCGGTTCACATCTTTATAATGTTACATTAAACCACTTAAGACGTGGTCAAAACAGGCTCATCTGGAGCTTGAAAGAAGCTCAAAAACTGCTTAAATAGCACACAATTGTATAAACCAACAATGCTAGAGACAAAAAGAGGTATAGCGCTACTGTCTCTAGCTGTTTTTGTTCCCCAACATGCATGAAGCTATCTATAACAGGGATGCGGCAAGAAACTAGAGAGAATAGACTAAAAATTAAAAAAGTACAAGTCTTATATTACAGGAGTATTCAAGTTAAAATAATGAGTATAAGGAAATGAGGTGTTAGTATTGTCAACGTTAGTTAAAGCAAAAGGGATTATTAAAGGTACAGGCGAAGATATTATCCATAACGGAGCTATGCTTATTGAGGAAGGTAAGATTGTAAGTGTAGGGACACAGGCTCAGTATGGGACAGATTACTCTGAAATTCTTGACTTTACTGACGTATACGTGATGCCAGGACTCATTGATGCTCATACTCACCTTTCCGTTGTTCCGGCACTTGGCAATCAAATTGAGCAGCTTAAGCTACCTCCACATCGCAATGTTTTACGTAGTTTGCCGAATATCCAGAAGAATTTAGCTTCAGGCGTTACAAGCATGAGGATTATGGGAGAAGAGCATTTCATCGACATTGAAATTAAAAAAGCGATTAAGGAAGGACTTCTAAAGGGGCCAAGATTACTTGTAAGCGGAAAGGGTATTGTTGCATCCAACGGTCACGGCGTGGCTCACACAACATCTGACGGAGAGCAGGAGGTTAGAAAAAATTCCAGGCTTAACTTTGCTCAGGGAGCAGATTTCTTGAAGCTATTTGTCACAGGGGGAATGAGCAGCCCTAATTCTAGTGTAGATCATTGCTTTTACACGAGAGAAGAAATTGCTGCTGCTGTCGAGGAGGCTGAAAGAGTAGGGAGCTACGTAGCCGCTCATGCTCATGGAGGAAGAGGATTAGACTATTGTATTGCAGAAGGCGTTCGTACGATTGAGCATGCTGCTTTAATTTCTGAGGCTCAGCTTGAGCAGTTGGTAAAGAAGGATTTATGGATTATTGGAACTTTCGCCATTCTTTTTCACCCATCTGGTATTGAAGAGTCAGATTTCAAATATCCTGCGATAAGGGAGAAGGTCCTCAGAGCTCGGGAAATGGAAGCTGAGACGTTTAGCAAGGTGCTAGAATATAAGCCTAATCTCGCTTTAGGAACTGACAGCATGCATGGACTGCTCGGTTATGAGGCAGAGTGTTTGGTAAGCTTTGGAGCAAGTGAAAAACAAGCCCTTGAAGCGATTACGTTAAGAGCTGCCCAAGCGTGTAGACTTGAGGATCAAGTAGGCTCTCTCGAAGCAGGGAAGCTAGCTGATTTTATTGTGTTGTCAAATAATCCACTTGAGCGTATCCAAAACCTTCAACATGTACAGCATGTTTATCAAGAAGGAGTGCTTGTACATAGTAACGATATAGCTTAATTTGGTCATATTAAATATGTTCTGAATAAAAGATAATTAAATACAATGAATAGCATTTTTTAGCTGAATTCTATTCAACAAAACAGTGCCATTCTCCACTTTGATGCGAAGGGCACTGTTTTTGAATCACTTATTTTTTAGTGTACAATTTCAAAATATCTTGTTCCATTAAAAATCATGCTTGTTATGATAGAGTTGGATAACAATTCCAAACGGATCCCGTACTATGGCGTAGCCTGTGCTGAAAGAATTTTCTCCAAACGGCTTAATACTATGACATGCTCTTGCTCCTTTAGATTATGATAAATAGCTTCAATGACTTCGTATTCCTTTGATTGAATACATAAGGACGAGCTATTACCTAACTGCCACGGACGGGTGGTGTCGATTTCTTCTTCTGCAATCATGATTTTGTTAGACCCAATTTCGAGCACAGAATGAGTGATGTAGTCATCCTGCCCTTCTTTATAGGAAAACTGTGGATCCATCTCTTTCATTTCCTTATAATTCTTCTTAAATAAAACCATTGCGCCAAGATGCTTTTCATAAAAGGCTATAGCCTCAGCTGCTTGTCCATTCATGGATAAAAAGGGAACTACTTCTACATTCATGTTATTGCCTCCTTAGTTGATTTCTTTTACACTTAGTAGTATACATAAATAAGGTGAC
Source organism: Bacillus horti (assembly GCF_030813115.1). Taxonomy (NCBI): domain Bacteria; kingdom Bacillati; phylum Bacillota; class Bacilli; order Caryophanales; family Bacillaceae; genus Caldalkalibacillus; species Caldalkalibacillus horti. The sequence continues at coordinate 174,158 of NZ_JAUSTY010000006.1, forward strand.
AGGAAATGGCACCTATAAGGAGCTTTTTATGAAAAAAAGTGAGCGCTTAAATCAAATGCTTCGCTTTATCAATAAGAAGGAAATATTCACATTAAAGGATTTAATGACTGAATTTCATATTTCTAAAAGAACAGCACTACGCGATATCGATTCTTTAGAGGAAATCGGTGTTCCGCTTTATGTGGATTATGGGCGCTATGGTGGATATCGATTGATTAAAACAATGACATTACCCCCGATTTCTTTTACGAGCCAGGAGGTGTTTGCTCTTTACTTTGCTATGCAGGCTCTACAAAGCTTTACTAGTAGTCCGTTTCGCATATCGTTTGAGTCTATCAATGAGAAATTCTTAGATGGCGTTTCACCAAAGCAACGGGAGCAAATTCAAAGCTTTAAAGACAGAGTATCCATTTATCATGCAGAGCACACACTGGAAACCGTCTTTCTTGAGGATCTTTTACTTGCAGCAGTTCAAACTAAAAGCTTACTTATCAGCTATACAACCGCAAAACAAACAACAAATCGGCGAATCCAGCCCATCTCTATTTCGGCCATGCGAGGCTATTGGTATTGCCAAGCGTACGATATAGATAAAGAAGCTTACCGTGTCTTCCGCTGTGATCGGATTACTTCGCTAGAAGTCTTAGAGCCTCAGCCAGCTTTAAGTGTAAATATGGTGAATATACAAAACGCATTAAGTCTATGGAAACCAACGGAGCAAGCCATTCCTTTTAAATGCTCAATTAATTCGTTAGGTATAGAAAGATTTAAGCAACATCAGTTTCCTTCAATGAACATACAAACGGAGGATGAAGATACCTTTTTAACAGGCACTTTCGAACCTACAGAATATAACTTTATGGTTTCCTACCTAGCTAGCTTTGGTAAGACTATACAACTCATTGAACCTCTCTCATTAAGAGAACAACTGAAAGAGTACTACATAGATCTGCTAAACCACGTATAAGGTGAATAGATGGAAAGGTGATATTATGCAGCCCTTTACCCAAAAAGTAATTTCAATTATAAAGCTGATTCCTGCGGGAAAAGTGATGTCATACGGACAAATCGCTTCTTTAGCTGGAAGCCCCCGAGGAGCAAGACAGGTTGTACGTATTTTACATTCAATGAGTAAAAAATATCAGCTTCCGTGGCATCGAGTGATTAACTCGAAAGGGGAAATTGGCTTGAGAGACTCGGATTCCTTCGAAAGGCAAAGATTTTTGCTTGAATCAGAAGGCATCGAATTTCTTGGTGAAAAGGTTGTGGATTTAGAGAAATTTAGCTATGTTCCTTCCTTAGATATTAGTACGGAAGAACTGTTTTAGTAAAAATCTATAAGCAGAATATTAAACAGTTTTAAAGGTGAATAACTACCAAACTCTAGATAAATTCTATACTCTGAGTAAAAGCACTTGCATAAACTAATAATATTAGTTATATTATTACTAACGATATTAGTTTATAAAAGGAGTGTGCTTTATAATGCGCATTACAAAGGAGAAGCATGTCTATCAGATAACATTTTACCCAACCTTATTTCCAGTAAATTGCTACTTAATCGAAGAGGAGGACGATCTAACATTAATTGATACCGCTTTACCTAATAGCACAAATGATATTTTGAATGCTGCTAAACAGATTGGCAAACCAATTAAACGGATTTTACTGACTCATGCTCATTCGGATCATATTGGAGCGCTGGACTCGTTAAAAAAAGTTCTTCCAGAGGCACAAGTGTATATTTCTAGAAGAGAAGCCAAATTGTTGGAAGGGGACCGAACCCTACTTCCTTCTGAACCTCAAACACCTGTCAAAGGTGGGGTTCCCAAGCCTAATAGCATAAAAACGGCACCAGATGTCCTGTTGGAAAATGAAGATCAAATTCACTCATTAGTGGTACTATCTACGCCTGGTCATACTCCAGGTTCCATATCCTTTTTAGATAGACGGACTAAGGCTATAATAGCTGGTGATGCTTTTCAAGTACGGGGTGGTGTAGCAGTATCCGGTCAATTAAAAGCCCTCTTTCCATTTCCGGCTATAGCCACCTGGAGTAAAGCTATGGCCTTAGAAAGTGCTGAGAAATTAAGAGCTTTTCAACCATCATTGCTTGCTGTTGGCCATGGCAAACTATTACTAAACCCTCTTGATCAAATGGATTCAGCGATAAAAAACGCAAAAGAAAACCTAAGCAAGAAAAAATAAATGATAGGAAGGGAGAAATAAAATGTCACCAAGAAAGGGACTTGAGCTAAGGGATATATTAAGTAAAGCGACGGAAATCGCTGATACGAAAGGGGTAGAAGCTGTCACATTAGCTACATTAGCTAGAGAGCTTAAGGTAAAGTCTCCTTCACTGTATAACCACGTAGATGGTTTGAATGGATTAAGAAGGAAGCTGGCCTTATATGGCACAGAAAAGCTCTATGAAGTGTTATCTAATGCTGCGGTTGGTAAAGCTGGAGATTCAGCATTGCTGGAGATTGCTGAGGCATATCTTAAATTCTCAAGAGTACACCCTGGATTGTACGATTTGACCCTAACGGCTCCAGACCAAAAGGATACTGAGCTATTAAAAGCGTCAGAGAAAATATTAAATTTAGTGCTTAAAGTTTTAGAGTTTTATCACCTTGAAAAAAACGATGCCCTTCATGCTGTGAGAGGATTTAGAAGTATCATACACGGCTTTGCTTCATTGGAGCAGAAAGAGGGATTTAAGCTTAACCTTGATCGTGATGACAGCTATAGGTTTTTAGTAGGCACCTTCTTAACAGGCATACATGCTGTACAGAAAAAGGAACATGAATAAGAATTCATATAAACTATTTATTAGGGGTTATAGCGTTAAAGCTTTTGGGGAGCCGAAGCGGAATTATCATTGCAGCTGTTACATTTAGTCATTGGTTGCTGGATCTAATGGTTCATCGTCCTGATTTAGCCATTTTACCTGGTATTTATGAGGCTTGCCTTTACTAGGCTTAGGCTTATGAACTACCCAGTTGCTGCTTTTATAGTTGAGCTAGTCTTAATAGGCTTCAGTCTATTCTTGTACACACGCTGCAAAATACATACTCTAGCATCTAAAAGAAAAGCTATGACTATTTCAGGGATTGTGGCTTTCATTCTAATAGCAACATTACTGTTAGACATATCTTAAAATATTTAGTTGGTCTAATTGGGGGGTGTCAATTAGCATCAGAGTGAAAATCTAAAGCCAACTAGATATGCTTCTGCTAATCAAAAAGAGAGAAATCATGAAATTAAATCAAAAATCAGATAATGATAGGGTATAATAAGATAGAATCGAACTGTTAGTCGTTTAATAGATTTTTATTGCACACTTTTCATTCATTTTAGCTAATCTTATCTATACTTGCTGAACTAGATTTCTTCAAACTAAACGTAGCAGGAGGAGTTCCCATGACAGAAAAAACGAGCACGAACACTCACACTTCTTATGAGATTGGTGATGATGTTCAAAACACGTACACACAATTATTAGAGGATTCTAAGGTTCAAGCAGGCCTAATCTTCCTAGAGCAGGATAATGAGAGAACGGTAGAGGATCAAATAGAAATTACAGAAATTCCAGCCCCAACCTTTGATGAAGCTGAACGGGGAAAGGATTACAAAAAGAGATTAGAAAAATTAGGGATAACACATATACAAACAGATCGTGTTGGAAATGTGTTTGGAATTAGACCTGGTGTAGGAAACGGACCAAAACTATTTGTTTCTGCTCACTTAGATACCGTATTCCCAATAGAAACAGATGTGAAAGCTATACGTAAAGACGGTAAAGTTTATGCTCCAGGTATTTCTGATGACGGACGGGGACTTGCCTCTGTATTAACTTTAATACGTGCTTTGAACCATGCTGATATTCAAACTACAGGAGATATTATCTTTGGTGCTACCGTGGGAGAAGAGGGGCTTGGAGATTTACGGGGGGTTAAAGCATTCTTCGAAGAACAACTGGACATAGATGGGTTTATCTCTATTGAGCCTGGTGACCCTTCTAGAAACACTTATTTAGGGACGGGAAGTCACAGGTATGAGGTCACTTTTACAGGACCAGGTGGACATAGCTTTGGAGATTTTGGAAAACCAAGTGCTATTCATGCTTTAGGGAGAGCCATCTCAAAGATCTCTGATGTAAACACACCTAACAAGCCTCGCACTACTTTTACAGTAGGCACAATTGAAGGTGGAACATCAGTTAATACCATTGCTGCAGAAGCTACCATGCTTGTTGATATGCGCTCTACATCGCAGGAGGAATTGTTAAAGCTTGAAGGGCAGGTTCTTTCCTTTATTGAGCAAGCAAAGGATGAGGAGAATAAACGTTGGGAAGGCATAGAAGGCATTACAGTTGAGCTGAAGCTTGTTGGAGATCGTCCAGCCGGCTCACAACCTGCTGATGCCCCTATAGTTCAAGCTGCTATGGCATCTTCGCAGGCCTTAGGCTTTGAAGCTATTTTAGGCGAACCGAGCAGCACTGACTCAAACGTTCCCATTAGCTTGGGAATTCCAGCCGTTACGTTAGGTGGCGGAGGGAAGTTCGGTGGGGCTCACACACTTGGAGAGTATTTTGATCCTACTGATGCTCATTATGGTGTTCAAAAGATCCTGTTAACCATCCTTGGTTTAGTCGGGGTAGAGGGAGTATCTAATCCTATTTTAGCGAAATAATTAAATGTGTATGCCAGCCTGTCTTTAGAAAGTATATAAGTGTTTTGAAAGGTATTAAAAGGCGAGTAGAGTAACTCGTCTTTTTACTGAGAAATCGTCATCCTTATTTATATTGCAATTAAATAAGGATAAAGTGATACAGAAAACGAGATAGGAGCGAAGATTATGGCTTACCTATGGACGGAGTTTGAAAGCTACTTAGCAACAAAATTGGAGGAGCTGCCTATTGCGGGTTTAGCTATTGCCGTGTCACAGAATGGAGAAACGATTTATAAAAAGGGTTTTGGTTCCCGCAACCTCCAATCAATGGAGCCAGTTACTCCTGAAACAATCTTTGGTGTAGCTTCTATTACAAAATCATTAACTGCATTAGCTATGATCACTCTTGATAGTGAAGGCGCGCTTTCCATCGATGATGCTGTTATAAAATATTTACCAGATTTTAAACTACATCATGTAAAGAATATGAGTGATATTAAAATCTACCATCTTCTCTCACACTCAACCGGTCTAGCACCTATTGCTAGAAAGGAAGAAATAAATAATTTGCCTGATCACCTAACTCACTTATCCTCTGCTGAGCATATTAGTTTGGGACAGCCGGGTGAATATTTTAGTTACTGTAACGATACATTTCTACTTGCTGGAGCCATTATAGAGAAAGTAACAGGTAAGCTCTACAGACGATATATAACGGAAAAGTTTTTGAATCCATTGCAGATGTATCGCTCCACATATAGCTTAGAAGAGGTCGAAAAATACGAAAATGTAACGATTCCATATACGTATAACCCTAATCAAAATGAATATGAACAACAGCCCTGGCCCAAGCTTGGAAACTATGAAGTAGGAGGGGGATTACGTTCAACAGTAGAGGATCTTCTAAAGTATGGGCAAGTTTATCTTGATTTACAATATACGAAAGATAAACATCCATCTAAAGAAAAAACACTCAGCAAAATGTGGACAAACTTAATCAAGGTTAGGCAAAATTCCTTCTACGGCTATGGCCTACTAGCGACGGCTAATTATTCAAATGTAACGTTAGTCGAGCACGGAGGCTCCCAGCCAGGAGTTTCTTCTCATTTCGGGTTCATACCTGAAAAGAACGTTGTGGTTGCTGTCCTATGTAATGTTTCAAATGTACCTGTCAAAGATATTTGGTTACGTGCAGTGAATACTGTACTACAATTACCTTTGGAACAGAAACGTTATGTGTTAAGTAGCTACGAAGCAACTCCTAATGAGCTTGAAAGTATAATTGGTGCTTATAGTTCAGCAGAAGGGCATCATGTTCAAATTTACTTTTTTGAAGGTCAGCTTTTAGCTGAAGCAAATGGAGAGAAGATGGCTTTATCTGTAGTAGATAATGAGACGATACTAATTAACAAGAGTGGAGAGACAATTCAGCTCTACTTTAATTCTAATGAAGCAAGACCCTGGTCCATACTATTTGGGATGCGTATGTTAACGCGTATTTGAGATTTTTTATTTAGAGCAATTTCTCAATCGAAGCCGCTTTTCTTTTAGGTTATGATATAATATCTCCAGGATGGGAGGTGAACAAGCTTGGAGGAATTACTAAGAACATTTATGACACAAATAAATAGTAGATTTGATCAGTTTGAGAGTAATGTGAATAGTCGCTTTGAGAAAATTGATCAGCAATTCGAGGAAGTGAACAATCGCTTTGAAAAAATTGATCAGCAGTTCGCGGAAGTAAACAATCGCTTTGAGAAAATTGATCAGCAGTTCGAAGAAGTGAACAATCGCTTTGAGAAGATGGATGAACGTTTTAATCATCTTGAGGAAGACATGAACACTCGCTTTGAAGAAGTGAACAATCGCTTCGAGAAAGTTGATCAGCAGTTCGAGGTAGTAAACGGACGCTTTGACCGTGTAGACTTCCGTCTAGACCGGTTGGAAAGTGATGTTCGGGACATCAAACAAAGTGTTGCTCGTTTAGAGCAAAATCAGCCACAAGATATTATGGCCATGTTAAAGCGCATGGATAAAAAGCTAGATCGTAAGGATGATGAATACGCTGCATTAAATAAAAGAGTTTCCATATTGGAGGCAGATTTTATTCGTTTAGAGAAACATATTCAAGTGTAAGACCTTAGTTCCTCTTAAGTTGAATAAAACAATCTTTACACTTCGCATTTTTCTACTTATCTGCTTGTACAATTACAAATCACACTAATTCGAGCAGATTTATGTCATCTGCTCGAATTTTTATTTTTCTATTACCAAGTAATCTTATATTTAACAGAGCCTTGTGCTGACTTAAATGTAAGCTCGATAAACGTATCAAATGAAGGTTCATCCCAGTAAGCAGGAGCCTCTAAATCATGCTTTCTTACAAACTTTTGAATAGCATCCTCTAATGACCCAGCCAAAATGACATGATCTTTCTCTATAAAAAGAGAGATGTCTGTTTCTAACAATTCAAATCTATATTTTTTCACCGCTTATTCTCCTAGTTTTATCTTTATGATACCAAACAAAAGTCTATTTATAAAAGAAAAACTATATTATTTTGATTGTGATCAATGCTCCTCTTTACTTCATAATTGAAAAAATAGCTTAGAATTAATAAAAGCTAAAGTACATAATAAAAACTATTCAAACCTTCATCTCAAAAAGGTAGGAATAGTTTTTATATTCTTAGCTTATTTTAATATGTTGTTTAAATAGGTATATAATTAATGACTTACGAACTCCAAAAGAACTTATATAAAGTTTAAATCTCCCCATTCCTGATTTTCACGAATAAGAAATTCAAGTAGAGTAAGTCCCTGCTCAAAATCGTTCAAATTCGCCACTTCTACCGGAGAATGAGAGTAGCGGCGGGCAAACGTGATAGCTCCCGATAGTATTCCTTCTCGTTCAATATGGACGGCAGCAGCGTCCGTCGTTGCCCCGCTCATGACTGCAAGCTGATAGGGAAGACCTAAATTCTCGGCTTGTTTAACAATCAGCGCTTTGATTTGTGGAGACATGATATTCCCTCTTACTGAGCCACCAGCAAGTGCAGGAATGACTGGTCCTTTACCAATGCTAACTGGATAGCCACTCCCCAAACTATCTGGTGTATCCGCACATGGAATCGTATCGAGAACAAAGGCATAGTCTGGATTGACTTTATAAGCGGCTACTTTAGCTCCACGTAGACCAACCTCCTCCTGTACGGTAACGACTCCAACCAGAGTACCAGCAAACTGTACATCCTGTAGCTTTTTAAACAGCTCTAAAAGCAATACACAGCAGCTCCGGTTATCGATCGCTTTGCCACAAATCAGATCAGGGTTCGTAAACTTTTCGATATCACTCATATATGTAATGGGTGAGCCAATTTGAATGCCAAGCTCATTCACTTCTTCCTTTGATGAAGCACCAACATCAACATAAAGACTATAGATAGAAGGGACCTTGCTTCTTTCTTCAGGAGTTTGCAAATGACCAGCTTTTACACCAATTACACCTAAGTGGCCATTCACATTCACTTTTCTGCCCACCATGAGAGATTCTATCATACCACCCGTTCTTTCAAGACGAAGGAATCCACGTTCATCAATATCTCGAACGACACATCCTATTTCATCGGAGTGAGCACTAACCATAATCGTCGGCCCTGGGGAAGTTCCTTTTTTATAGGCGTACAGGTTTCCCATACGGTCTACTTCTACGTGATCGGATAGAGGGGTAAACCACTCTACCAGCTTTTTTACGACGTCTTGTTCCTGTCCAGGGCCACCTTGTATACTGGCTAATTCCTTTAACTGATCATAGAATATTTGTTTAAACATATGCTTCTCCTCCCGAATCATAATTACGTGTCATAAACCTTTACTAGATTCTTTAATCTTTACATAGATTCATATATTTCGCAATTCGTAATATTTACATATCTATATCAAAAGAAGGATAAGCGATTTAAAGCCTGGTGTGATACACTTTTAGATATCAAGACTAAACGAACAAGAAATTAATGGGGTGAAGAAGGAATGGAGGGTAAAATTGTTATTGTTACAGGTGCTAATGCTGGTATGGGACTGGCGACTACGATAGAGCTTGCAAAGCTTGGAGCGACGGTGATCATGGCATGTCGGGACAAAGAACGGGGGAAGAAAGCTTTGCAGGTTGCGCAGGAGGAAAGTGGTTCCCAACACATTCATCTGATGACCTGTGATCTTGGCTCATTCCAAAGTATACGGACTTTTGTAGAGGAGTTCAAAGTCGCACATAGCCATCTTGATGTATTGATTAACAACGCTGGTGTAGTCACGATAAAGAGAACTGTAACACCAGAAGGGCATGAAGCCATGATGGGAGTCAATCATCTTGGACATTTTTTACTGACAAATTTATTGCTTGACTGGCTCGCTCGTGCAGATCACGGTCGAGTGGTTGTGCTTTCTTCAGGAGCCCATAAAGCAGGAAGAATTCATTTTGAAGATCCTAACCTGACCAAGAGCTTTAATGTGATGAAGGGATATGCTCAGTCCAAATTAGCTAATACTCTCTTTACTAAAGAGCTGGCAGAGCGGTTGAAGGGGACTGGTATTACAGTAAACAGTGTTCATCCAGGAGGCGTTTCCACTAGTTTAGGTGTAGATCGTAAGAGCGGCTTTGGCAAAACGATCCACTCTTTGTTACGTCCATTCTTTCTTACTCCAGCTCAAGGAGCAGAAACAGCCGTTTATTTAGCAACAAGTCCTGAAGTGATTGAGGTCAGTGGTGAGTACTTTTATAAGAAAAAAGTAGCTCCCGTTGCTAAGCAAGCAAAGGATAATCAAGCTGCCAAGAAGCTATGGGTATGGAGTGAAGAAGAAACTGGCCTTCTAAGATCTTAAATATGGTCTAATTACTTCAATATAGAACCTAACATTTCGTAAACCGTAGTATTCGTGTATACTTAATAGAATATATAGAGACAAGATTAGGAGTAGGGGATGTAGCAGCATGAGTGGTGACTTGGCATGACGATTTTTATTCAAGTTGTTTTGCCTGCCTTGTTAATCTTTGTGGCAGGCTTTGTTGTTCAGCGCTGGAAAAGGATGGACATTAAATCCATCTCTACATTTGCTGTGTATCTATTAACACCGGCATTAGTATTTCAGACGTTTTATGATGTTGAATTTGATCAGCAATATTTGTTTATGACTATTTTTTGTTTCATTTTGCTGTTCGCCATTATTATTGTGAATAAAATTTACTCACGGATACGTAAGTTTCCAAGGGACATAGAGAATGGCTTAATTCTTTCCACTGCCTTTATGAATTCAGGAAACTATGGGACACCGATTATATTATTTGCTTACGGAGAGACAGGCTTTGCTTATGCGATTTCTTTCATGATCCTACAGTCTGTGATTATGAATTTTTTCGGAGTGTATTACGCAGCTAGTGGTCGATTAGGGTTTAAAGACTCCTTAAAATCTATAAGTGAAATGCCCTTAACCTATGCCCTTATTCTTGGAGTGTTCATGAATGTTTTTGACATTCATATGCCTGAGAACCTATACACAGCTATAGATCTAGTTGGTCAATCTGCTGTACCTGTTGTGATGGTTATTCTAGGGATGCAGCTAGCAGAACTGAAAATTGATAAGGTCATCAATAAGGAAAAATTAATCTACGGAACGATTGTACGAATGTTTCTTTCTCCAATCATTGCCTATGTTTTCGTACTTCTTCTGCCTATTGATCCTTTACTAGGAAAAGTTATTATTGTCTCAGCAGCCATGCCTACGGCCGTGACAACAGTGATGTATGCTTTGCAGTTTAACACTTCTCCAAGACTGGTTTCGGCGATAGCTTTGGTAACTACTCTTGTCAGCGTGTTTACAATTACGATTCTTATAACCCTGTTGGGATAAAATGGAGGTCTATTCAAGTAAGGTCTATTCCTCAACAAAAGTTTAATCCATCTACTCTTTAAGGAGGTGAGGTTTATGGCACTCAACCGGATAGTGTTAGATACGGCAGCGTCCCAGGCAAAGCCTAGTGTTAGGAAGGCGATACTTTGCGTGGGGTTGAATAATTAAATACATCGCCCAAATAAGCTTTTCTATTATGGCTGGCTTTGCCCCTTATTTTAATTATATAAATAAGGAGCTGGCAAACATGAGCTATGTGAAAGAAAGCCGCATTTTACCTAAAAAGCTATTAACTGAAATACAAAAATACGTTCAAGGTGAAACGATATATATCCCAAAGCCTGAAACCTCTCGCCAGAAATGGGGAGTACGTTCAGGAACAAGACAGTGGATTGATGAACGAAATGCACTATTAAGAAATGCATTTAAAAACGGAGCATCGATAGATCAATTAGCTGAACAGCACCATCTGTCTACAGAGACGATTAAAAAGATTGTCTATTCTAAATCATTTAAGTAAGCAAAAAAAACACTGATCAGAATGGTGAGATCAGTGTTTTTTATGGTTCTTTTGTTTCACAACTATTCTCTCCCTATACTGCCCTTGACTCATTAGCTAATATAAGAGATGCAGACTTAGAAGCTTTAGAAATTGGGGTGTTCGAAATGGAACCGTTTTTAAGAAATGATCAGTATAATTATATTAAGTATCAAACAAAAATCTTAATTAATGGACATGCAACCATAAACGATAGGCTATTAGGATTACAGGGTAGTTTTAACCCTCAATACAGAAAAGAGTACTGTACGATATGTCATAAGCTTGAAGAGGTAGGGATGTTCATGATTGAAACGAAAAGATCTATAGATGGATCCTTTACTAGAAAGGGAAACCTCATATGTCAAAACAGTCAAACCTGCAATCACAATATCATGGGGCTTGATAAATTAGAGACATTCATTCAATTGAAAGACTAGCCTCTTTCTCTTTATTTGTTCTTAATTCATTGGCAAAAGGGTAGCATAACGCGATACCAGTCAGCGCCACACATATCCCTGAAACGAGAAGAACGGTGTAGACAGAGATCTGATCAATCAAAACAGAGCCTAGCATCGTGCCTAGTGGTACTGTTACGAATGACATTGTAGAGAGAAGACTCATAACTCTACCCATTTTGTTCTCTGGAACAATCGTTTGAAATAGTGTGGTAATCCCTACACTTGCCAAGCTCACACCTAAGCCAAGGATAAGAAAAAATGTCATCATAGTCAGATATCCTGGGAATAAGCCTGCTAGCAATAGGGCAACCCCTTCAATAGTTAAGCCAAAGATAGCCATTTTTATTTTGTCTTTAAGAACATTCGTAAAGATGAGCAAACCTCCAACCAACGCTCCTACTGAAATGGAGGATTGCAGGATTCCCAAGCCCTGTGATCCTATCTCTAGAATTTGATTCGCAATAAATGTTATATAAACCGTTATCGGAGCCAAGAAGAAGTTAATGATTACTCCTCCAGCTATAATCAAAAATATCAGTTTGCGACTAGAAAGAACATGAACAAGTCCATCCTTAAACTGTTGAAAAAAGTGTCCTTCTACGTCTGTACTCTCTACCGATCTTATAGTTATTCTAGAGTGAAAAAGTACAGCTAAAAGAAAAGCTACACCACTTATGGCAAAAGTCACCCAAATATCTGTCACGGCAATCAAGATTCCAGCAAGAGCTGGTCCTAAGATATTGGCCAATTGCTGGGTCATTTGGGAGAGGGAGTTTGCGTTTGGGAGCAAGCTCTTATCTACTAACAAAGGAATAGAAGCAGAGAGGGCAGGACTAAAGAAAGCTGACGCAATGGATGAAGCTATGACTAAAGCATAGAGCAATATCATGGAGTAATCGATAAATACACTATAGGCAATGAGCAAGATAAGGACTCCATTTATGATGTTGCTAACAAGCAAGATCTGTTTCTTATGATTTTTATCTGCCAAGACTCCGGAAAAGGGCAGACAAAAGATAGCAGGCAGAGAAAAGCAAATGACACTTAAGCCTAAGGCGATCGATGAGCCTGTCGTTTCTATGACATACCACATGAAAGCAATATTGCAAAAACGATGGGCGACTACGGATAAAGTCTGCCCTAACCAGAGCCATAGGTAATTCTTATCTTTGAATAAGCTACTATCAAATTTCATTGTGTATTCCTCCTGATTATTAATATTGTTAATTTAATTATCGTGATAATTATGTTTCGATAAATATCGAAAGTTATCTTAAAAAAAGAGAAATGAATCAGCCTACTAACAGCAGATTAAGCTTTATCATCTCTAAATAGACAGTAATAACTTAGCATTTAATTACATGACATAATTTTAGCTTATAAAAAACAGAATGAATTATATTTGTTAGTTCATCAAAGATTTGGTTAGATGCTGCATCAGTTTTTCTATCTCATCCTTGTTTACCTTAAAATAGACTTTGTTTTCCATCCTTGTAGAGCTCACAATACCGATAGAAGCCAGAACAGACAGATGATGCGAGATAGTTGAATTGGACAACTCAAGCTTTTGTGCTAGCTCATACCCATATAAGGCTCCATTGCTTAAATGTTTAATAATCCGAATTCGTTTTTCATCGGCAAGGATTTTAAAGGCATCAAAAGCTTGTTTTTCATCAATCGTTGTTTCCTCAAGACTTCGAACATGCTGAACACCATAGACATATAGGTGACAGTTTCTTTCTGCTAACTCAGAGGACAAGGAAGCCTTATGATAGAAGTAAGAGGGACAAAGAACAATGGATTGAGCTGAGTCTATAACTTCCCCATGAGTTCTGAAAAAGGGAAAGATATCCTTTAATATTTCCTTACCCCTACTATCTATAAGGGCACGGATTTCTTGTGCACTTTTTGTTTGATGCTCTAGCCAGGACATGACTTCTTGACTAAAATAATGCTCATAACAAAGGGTTATTAGTTTTATTAATCTATTCTTAGTTTCCTTTAAATCAGTATATAAGTAACTCAGCTTCCATTTCTCTATTTCAGGTAGATTGCTCTTTCTGATAAACTGAATAACTGCCTTAAAATCATTGGGATCTACCGTATCCTCTGGCGTAAAGCCTGTTTGTAGAAAGGAAGAGTATAGTTGATCAGCTGGAGTCCTTTCTAAAACGGAAATAAACTCTTCAATAGATTCGTAGCAATTGTTCTTCAGGGCAAAGCCAATCATCGTTAATCCAATGAAGCTTTCATAATGGAAAAAAACCTCTAGCTCCTTTTTAATATGTTCAGATAAGGTATTTCTTGTTTTTTCAACCCATTGATTTAATTTGAATTGATGAGGGTCATCTGCTCCTGTATTCTTAGGATCATTGTCATTATTAATCTCAAGCTCCTCATGACTCTGAAGCCTATACATGGAGGCTAGCAGCTCAAATACTGGAGATATGATCACTTTAATATGATGAGTAGTGTGATTTTGATTCATCTTTTCCTCCAAATAGTTTTTATTGAGTTTAATTCTATAGATTAATTCGATTATTGTCAAATGTATATTTTTATCAATATAGAATATGAAAGTGAAATGTATTTCGTTCTCCCTCTAAAGACGGATATATGCTCATACTCTAGGCTTATTGAACACCATCTTCAATATGCTTATACTAAAAAGTAGGAATAGTTTGTATTTTGTGAAATAAAAAGGAGATGGTTCAGTTGATTACTTTCCCCAAACCTACTATTGAGCAATTCTTAAGAACGTATTTAATCTCAAATTTTGCTGTTTCCAGGGATGAAACGAAGCTAGTATATAGTAGCAATATGAATGGAAAATTTAATTTATGGGCCCTTGATTTACCTGAAAAACGCCCATATCAGTTTGCTCAGCACGATCAGGCCTGTGATTTTCTAGATTTTGATCAAGATAATCGTTTTTTATTAGCTGGTTTTGATCAGGATGGGGATGAGAATTTCCATATCTATGCTTTACCATTTGAAGGTGGTCTGCCGCAGCCGTTAGTCGCTGGTGACAAATCGGATAGATTTTTCTATGAAAAATTGACTAAGAATGGAGAGCACCTCTACTATGTAACGACTAAAGATAATCCAAGTCTTTTAAACTCTCATCGCTATAATATAAAAACAGGAGAGGATGAGCTTATATATAAAGGATCAGAAACGGCCACATCTTTAGGTGCTGTAGCTCCAGAAGAAGAAAGCTTTGTAACCACTCAATTTTATAGCAATGTCTTTTCAATTTCATATGTTCATACCAAAGCTGGTAAGGTTTCTTTAACCCCTGACCCGACTAAGGTGCATTCTACTCGAGGAATTGTCTATCAGAATGACTCATCTCTATTTTTTATTACGGACTATGAGAGTGAATATCCTTATGTCGCTCATTTCGATATTCCCTCACAGACATTTACCCCTTATTTAAGCATTGAAAATGAAAGTGTGACTACAATAAAATGGCATGAACAAACTCGTACTTTGTGGATCATAACAGAGAAAGGCGTCGTAGATCATCTCTACGCCTATGATACTGTTAATGAAAAGCTAATAAAGGTCGATACTCCAGTCGATATCATCGAGCAATTAACAATTGCAGATAGTGGAACAGTTTATATACTAGGAAAAAGTGCTGTTCTTCCTCTGAACATTTTCTGCAAGAAAATAGATGAACAGTGGGAGGCGCTGACAGCTAATAGAGTGTTAGGAGTAGCAGAAGACAGGCTAGTTGATCCTGAGATTGTCTCATATAGTTCCTTTGATGATTTAGAAATCGAAGCTCTGCTTTTCCGAGCTAAGGAGGATGTAGCTAACGGATACACTGTTTTTTGGCCCCATGGTGGACCACAAGCTGCTGAACGAAAGTCCTACAGAGCGTTGTTTCAATGCCTGTTGAGTAGTGGCTACAATATATTTGCCCCTAATTTTAGAGGGAGCTCCGGCTATGGGTCTACATTTATTAAGCTTGTGGAAAGAGATTGGGGTGGCGGACCGCGACTTGACTGTGTAGCTGGAATAGAATGGCTTTTTGAGCAAGGGATATCTAATAGGGAGAAGCTATTTGTTGTAGGAAGAAGCTATGGGGGTTACATGACATTGTTGCTTGCTGGAAGACACCCCGAATACTTTAAAGCAGCCATTGATACGGTAGGACCAAGTAATCTATTTAGCTTTATTGAATCTGTACCTGAGCACTGGAAACCATTAATTAAGCTAGTAGTTGGAGATCCAATTGAAGACAAGAAAAAGCTGGAAGAGGATTCCCCGATTAGGTATCTAGATCAGATGAAAAATCCAATCTTCATTATTCAAGGGGCCAATGATCCAAGAACTGTAAAACGAGAATCTGATCAAATTGTTGAGGCGTTAAAAGCTAATGGAGTAGACATAGAATACCTAGTGTTTGAAGATGAAGGTCATGACTTTGCTAAGAAAGAAAATGAAATCATAGCGTATAAGAGAATGATTGAATTTTTGGATAAGCATCAATAGACACCTCTCTTAAGCAGCATTTTTTGTCGAGTCGAATGCTTTGTTATCCTCTAGAAACCTGCCATTTCCTGCGCTTACCTAGGAAATAATCATTATTTCTCCAAGCATTCCTTACATACTTGACCAATGATCTGAGGCAAAGTTTAAAAATGCCTCCGTAGCAGAAGAGTGAGTGGAGGTAGGACCATGAACCATAGAAAATGATCGTTTAAATGACACACCTTGAATAGGAACGGTGCGTAAAGAACCTAGCATCAGTTCCTTTTTTATGGCTGCTTTTGAGATAACAGATATTCCAGCGCCAGATTCAACCATGGATTTTATAGACTCTGTACTAGCAAGCTCCAGAATAATATTAAGCTTATCTAAGGGCAGCTTATGCTGACTGAAGCTATCCTCCATTACTTTACGGGTTCCAGAGCCTTCTTCTCTAATAATAAAAGGAAGTTGAAATAACTCCGTAACAGAAATACTATCTTTTTCTGCCGAAATTAGCTTTGGATCCTTGGAAGAGGTAATAACAACGAGTTCATCCTCCATAAAGGGATGAAACACCAGATCAGGATGAGAGATAGGTGCCTCAATGAAACCGATATCTATGGCACCATTAGTTAATTTTTTAATGATTTCATTTGAATTAAATAGTTCTACTAGTAAGCTCACATTGGGATAAGCTTTTTTAAAATCTCCTAATAAGGTGGGGATCACATATTCACCTGTGGTTAGGCTAGCTCCGATATGCAAGCTCCCATGTACAGAGGAAGTTAGTTGAGCAAGATCCTTCTCCGCCTTGTTAAGCAATTGTAGAATTTGTTGAGCATAGTGAAAAAGGATCTTTCCTGATTCAGTAAGCTCAACTTTTTTTGTCGTTCGCTCAAACAGCTTTACCTGAAACATTGCTTCAAGCTGCTGGATTTGCATACTGACTGTAGGCTGTGAAACGTGTAAGAGCTTGGCGGTATCGGAAAAGCTTTTTTGTGTAGCTGCCGTTGTAAAAACTTTTAAATGCTCAATGTTCATCTGTTCAACACATGCCTTTTCATTAGAATATCAGCAGGAGAAGGGGAACGAGCAGAACTAATGCTAGAAAGCCCATACCCCCAACTAGAATTGGTTTATAACCTGCTTGTTTAACATCCTGAAAGCTAATACTTAGTCCAAGTCCTGCCATAGCCATAGCAAGAAGAAACACACTTGAGCTAACAGAAAAGTGAATGAAGCCTTGTGGAAGCTGGACTAAGGTATTAATCATGCAACTCGCCAGAAAACCTACTATAAACCATGGAACAGGAAGCTTTTTAAGCTTAACTCTATTTTTCTCCTGAGCATCACTAGGCTTAAATAAATAAGCTAATACGATGGCTGCTGGAATGAGTAAGACAACTCGTCCTAGCTTAACAAGGATGGCAATCTCTTCGCTTGTGGAGCCACCTTGCGCACTTGCAGCAAGAACATGAGCAAGCTCTTGAAATGTAGCGCCGACAAAGAATCCGTAGAGATACGGGTCCACGTTTAAGATAGGATAGACGAATGTAAGCACAACTGTTCCAATCGTGCCCAAAATGGAAATACAAGCTATAGATAGAACCGTATGTGCTTTTTTAGCACCTATCAATGGAGCTACTGCAACAATAGCTGCTGCTCCACAAATTGCCGTACCTACAGCAATTAAAGCTGTATAAAATCTATCGAGCGAAAGCCAACGACCAATTAAAATAACGAGCACGATAGTAAAAACAATGACTGTGATATCTATCAGTATAACAGAAAACCCTGCTTCAATAATCTGGTTGAAGTTGATGCGAAACCCCATTAAGATAATTCCTGCTCGTAGAAGCATTTTACTACTGAAGGTTACTCCCTCTTTTGTATGTGTTGGTTGTCCGAAAATGTGCCTCCACAGCACTCCTAATCCTATAGCTAAGATCATAGCTCCTATCACGGAAAGTACAGGTAGCTTTGATAAGTAGACGGCTATGCTTGCTAATAGTAAGGTTAAGAATATTCCTTTTATGAAATCGATAGTAATGACATTTTTCAATCTATATAAGGTGCTTGTTAGGTTTTTCATGTTGATTTTACGCTAAGCTATGTAAGCTTATCCTCCTTTTCACTCTCTATATACCAACAGTAGCACAGCTAAGCTGGTTCATTTATTCGAATCTATAATGCTGCTTATTTAATACGCTTATAAATAAGCGTGTCGTAAAAGTTAAATGAGTGAAAGTGAAAATACAAGAAGGGATAACGGGGGAGGTCATTGCTTCATTCGAGGGGTAGGTAACTAGAAAAAACTTGTTTCTGAAGAAAGAAACCAACAAACTCTCCCACTCGTATATATTGATTAAAAGGAGGTAAATCAATGACTACTTTTTCAATGATAAAAAAAGAGCAGCAATTCCATATATATAATTCTGACGGGGTTAAACTAGCTGAGGTCCGTAAGCTACACGCGGAGCACTACGAAAAAGACCACGCCTTTGTTTATAAAAGCAGAAACGATGATCGCTTCGTCCATCTAGGCGTAAAAAAGGGACGACTTCTCTTTGCTCAATATTTACTTCAATTCGACCATGAGAGCTATTTGTTTCAAGATCACAAAGCAAAAACATTACTTTATTATGCTGTTTCAGGAAGTATAAAGGGAAAGCCTATTTATCTAGAGGAGAATTGGGATGGCCACATTGAGCTAAAGGAAGATGGGGACAAGGTAGCTATTTTGAAGCCTTATTTAATTAGGAGTGGAGCTGATATCGAGATCCTTCAAGAAGCTGATAATGAGCTTTACTTACCAATCCTGACGCTTTTTTACTTTATGTATCAGATTTATAAAAAAGAGTCGGATTTTATTGATGATCTTATTGAAGAGGTGGTGGATTTCTAAACGTGACCGTAGTAGAAAAAAGAGCTTAAACGATCGTTTAAGCTCAAAACAATATATATAAAAGATGTCATGTATATATACAGACAAGGATTATCTCTTAATATGGGTAACCTCCATATGGGTAAGGATATGGTGGATAATACGGTGGGTAATAAGGTGGATATATTGGAATTACAATTGGCCTTGGAAAGAATGGGCGATGGAAAAAAGGTCTTCCAAAGGGTCTTCCAAAAGGGCCTCCAAAAAATGGTCTTCTCCCACCAAAGAATACTCTTTCATCATTCCCATACGCTGAATCCACAGAATATGGGGCATTATTTTCTTGACTTCCCATTTGCTGATCGTACATGTTTATACCTCCTCATTTTTATCTCTTTTTCTTTATAGAATATGAAAAACTGAAAAAAATTCTTGGGTGTTTGTCACGAGCCTCTCAACTTTTACCTATTTTTTTTGAGAACAGATTAGACATATAGAATGAAGGAGAAGGACTAGAGTTTAAGATGAATCGGAGGGACGATAAAATTTATATATATATAGGAGCAAAGGTAGAAGCAATAGAGGGATCAATAAACAATTGTAGAATGAATATAAGGTGTGATTTAAATAACTTCTTAGAGTAGGAGGAGAGGAACATAGAATATATAAGAGATTATGCGATGTATGTAGCGATATTTGGCGTTTTTAGTATGAGTTGGTTTGGTTGGGCGCAAGAAAATCCTAGAAAGAGCTGGAGAAAGTACCTTGGAATGGCTTCAGGACTTTCTCTTTTAATCGGACTACTAGGTGTATATTTAAGTGTTACTCACTGGAATGAAGCAACTGTTCTTTCTAGTTCAGCAGTATTCAGGAATTATCTTATATTTGTATACATAGAGTTTTTCTTAGCTGGTCTAGGAGCATTTCTGTTGATCAAATTCAAAAGAAAAGATTTTGTAGCTCCTTGGATCGCATTTATTGTAGGTATTCACTTCATTTGGCTAAAAGAAGTCTTTCAGGATGCTAGCTTGTATGTATTAGCCGTACTTCTTGTTACTGTCTCGATCATCTCACTTTTCATTTCGAAGAGGCTAAGTGTACCTAACAGTGCTATTACCGGGATTGGCTCAGGAATTGTATTATTAGGATTCGCCATATTAGGTTTAATAAGGTTTTTGTCCGTTTAGTTTTTGAAGCTTAGAATCATTATCATATTTTTGTAAAATAATCAAGAAACTGTCGATATAAAAATAAACGGGTACATTAGGGCATAATTTTTTCATTTATTCTATGATCATCTTGCCACATAGATAGGAGGGAAAGTTTTGAATCCATTACTTTTAGAATTTCCAACTGAGTTTCATACAGAACGTCTTCATATCAGGATGCCTTATCCAGGAGATGGTCAAAAGGTACATCATGCAAAATTAGCATCGATGAAGGAACTGCGACCATGGATGCCCTTCGCCCAAGAAGAGGGAACAGAAGAAGAGACAGAAGCCAATATTCGAGAGGCGTATGTTAACTTTTTAAAACGCGAAGATTTGAGATTTTTAGCGTTTTTGAAGGATACAGGAGAGTTAGTTGTTTCAACAGGCTTACACCGAATCAACTGGAAGGTGCCGAAGTTTGAGATAGGCTATTGGGTTGATACCAGACACAGTGGGAAAGGGTACGTCAGTGAGGCTGCTCAAGGGCTCGCAGATTATGCCTTTGAACAGCTAAAGGCACGTCGTGTAGAAATTCGTTGCGATGCGCTGAACGAGAAAAGCCGAGCTGTTGCTGAAAGAATTGGCTTTCGATTAGAAGGAATTTTAAGAAACGATAGTCTTTCAGTCACTGGTGACGAACTTCGTGATACATGTATTTTTGCTAAAACAAAATAAGAGAAAGACAATGGTAGGTGTGAGGATGAATCCAGATACAAATCAATCAAGCCGTTTAGATGTTCAACCACAGGATATAAAAAAAGAATTCGATAAGAAAACCAAGCAGGTTTCTGGTTTAGGAGGATGGCTCATCCTCCCACACTTAGGACTAATTCTCACTATCATCTTGCATACTTATAATCTTTTAGAATACTCTCTACCAGCTCTTCTTCCTTTAACTTGGGAGCCATTAACGACACCTGGATCTCCTTATTACCATCCGTTATGGGGACCCGTTCTAATTTATGAGGCTATATTGACACTTGCATACATTTTGTTTGCTGTTGTGGCTATAGTTCAGTTTTATAGGAAAAAGGCGATTCTGCCTAAATTAATGATTATTTTCTATGCCGGTTCATTATTGTTTAGTGTGGTAGATATCATCTTAGTTAGCCAACTGCCTGATATGACAATTACGGCTGAGGATCAAAAAGAAATTGGGCGCTTACTAGGTATGTGTGCGATATGGATCCCCTACTTTATCAGATCAAAGAGAGTTAAAAACACTTTTGTCAATTAATGGACATAAAGTTTACCGTAATAATATTATGTAAACTAAATATGTATTTTTCGTTAGCTCAACCAACAGTGGTTGGGCTTTTTTTAAATGGGAGGATCATTAAGCTTTAGCCATTATCAATTAGGCATACTTAGAGAATGAGAAGGAAAGAAGGGATAAATTCAATAAAGCTTAGAGCAAGATAAAAGCATTCTATTATCTTTGCATGTGTTAAGCTGACAGAAATGAAGAAAGGGGTATAAATATTATGATGATGCCTGATGCATTTGAAGCCACTTGGTAGGCAAGAATAGAAAACATGTTTTTAATAAATATGGGCAATTTTATAGGAATATAGATATGTTTTGGTCAATCATGAGCTTTTCATGGTTGGCCATTTTTGTCCTTAAACCTCTTCATCTACATTAATAGCGTTAGCACTCATTTTAATTCCTTGACAGATATATAACCGTTAAGTAATATAAATAGAAAGAGTTGCCTGGAGGAGGTTTCTTACTATGCTAGCGACGGGAATCATTAAAGAGTTGAAACCTGAAGATGTTTTCGAATATACTTGGATTAGTCCTGAAGCGGATGAGACTTCCGTAAGATGGGAGCCAGAGGAAATAGAGGATGGCTGTAAACTTGTACTGACTCAATTCTTTCCTCATTCTTCTGAGTCCAGCATAGATAAGATGTTAGCAGGGTGGCAGGTTCATTTAGAAATGCTACTTGAGGCATTAGAGGGACAAGCGATAGACTTTCCATGGGAACACTGGGAGGAGTTACATCAACAGTATAAGGATTTGATTGGATGAAGGATACAAACATTTTTGAGATATTAGCGGAGCCAAATCGCAGGTATATTCTCGATCTATTAAGAGAGCGCGAACGGGCTGTAGGGGAGATTGTGGAACAAAGTGTTTTAAGTCAACCAGGTGTCTCTAAGCATTTGCGCATCTTAAGAGAAGCCGGTTTGGTCGAAGTTAGGCAGGATGCTCAACGACATTTGTACAGGTTAAGAGCACAGCCATTAGCTGAAATTGATACCTGGTTAGAGCCCTATCGACAATTTTGGTCCACTCAATTGGATGCTCTGGAGAAATTCCTAGATGATGAGGATGACGAGTAGGTCATTCTATAAAAGGAGATTTACACTGATGACTATCGGGGAAGAGATGAATCATCGTACTAGATTACATTCTTATTTAAATAGAAGTAACGAATCCTCAAGCAACGTATTAATTATGACTGCTGTTCAAGCGGAAAAAGAGGCTATTCTAAGGGGAATCCAGCATGATCCCAAGTTTGAGGTTCAACTAACAGGAGTTGGACCTGTTGCTGCTGCTACTGCTACAGCGAAAGCGTTGTCTAAAAAGGATTATAGTTTGGTCATTAACGCAGGGATTGCAGGGGGCTTTCCAGGACAAGCTCAGGTAGAATCCATTGTCCTAGCCACTGAAATTGTTTCAGGTGATTTGGGAGCTGAGACACCTACTGGTTTTAGCAGCTTAGATGAGCTAGGGTTCGGTACAAATAAGCTTCAGGTCGATCATGAACTTATGATTAGAATTAGTGAGGTTCTACAGCTTGCAGAATTACCGGTACACATAGGCCCAATCGTCACCGTATCAACTGTAACAGGGTCAGCTCAAGCGACCGAAGAAATGGCTAATCGAGTACCGGGGGTTGTTGCAGAAGGAATGGAAGGCTACGGGGTAGCTTATGCTGCCCATGAGAATGAGGTTCCAGTGATCGAGATACGTAGTATTTCGAATTTAGTTGGACCACGAAATCGCGATGCATGGCGTATAAAAGAAGCTTTAGGTCAGTTAGAACAGGCCTGTTCAAGCTTAGTGGGGGTGCTTACATGAAGATAGCTTTTTCACCGTGTCCAAACGACACCTTTGTTTTCCATGCTTGGGTTCATGGACTAATTCCCGATGCTCCAGCTCTCGATGTGATGTATGCAGATATTGACATCACTAATCATCTAGCTGCGAACAGAGAAGGACCAGAGATTTTAAAAATTTCCTATGCTGCTTTACCATGGGTTTTATCTGACTATAACCTGCTACAATGTGGCGGTGCGTTAGGTAGAGGGTGTGGACCTTTAGTGCTGACTAAAAAAGAGGGGACAACACCGGAGCAGCTCATTGGCAAACGAATTGCTGTGCCTAGTGAGAGATCTACGGCTTACCTTTTATTTAGGCTATGGGTGGCTCAGCAGGTTCCAGGTAAAGTCAGTGAAATTGTAGTGATGCCTTTCCATGAAATTATGCCAGCTGTACAAGATGGAAGCATAGATGCGGGCCTTGTTATCCATGAAGCTCGTTTCACGTATCCTTCCTATGGTCTACATATGCTAGCTGATCTGGGGAGCTGGTGGGAAACAGATACCAACCTACCCATCCCATTAGGAGCCATAATTGCCCATAAATCCCTTGATGCTGAAGCCATATCAAACTGGATTCGTTCCTCTGTCAAACACGCATGGGCTAATCCTACTCTGGCTCAGGAATATGTCATGCAGCACGCACAGGAACTGTCTCCAGAAGTAGCTCAGTCTCATATTGACTTGTATGTAAATGAATTTACGGCAGATTTAGGGGACAATGGGAGAGAAGCTGTACACGCGTTACTAACTCGAGCAGAGAAGGAAGGACTTGTTCCAGAGTTTGATTCTAAGCAGTTGTTCAGGTAACAAAGCTAACATAAAGCTAAGTTTAAGTTGAATAGACATAAGAATGAAATTGATACAGAATCTCAAATGAGAGTAAATAGATAATAAAAAGCAATCCCCACTGAACGGAGCAGAGGGGATTGCTTTAATATTTACCGGATAAATGGGGATTGTTTTTTGTTTAATGCATCTTCAAGCCATTTAGGATGCATAGGTAAAAGGTCAGAGGGAAGCTTGTCAGGGTCAAAATAGTTAATATCTAATGCTTCTTCACCTTTTTCAACATGCGAGCCTTGTAAAATCTCACATTCAAAATATACGGTGATAAACTGGCTAATCTCTCCGTTCGGATATTCGAACGCTTGGGAAACAGGGTCAGAGTAGACACCAATCAAACGACGGATGTTAACATCTAATCCGGTCTCCTCTTTAAACTCTCTAACCATGGCTTGTTCAACCGTTTCTCCCGGTTCTACATGACCCGATGGGATGCCCCATAGCCCATTATCGGCGCGCTTTATAAGCAGAACTCGCTGTCTATCATCCATGACAATACCAGCAACTCCCGCTTTGACCTTTTCAGGCCAAGAAAAAGAAGGCTTAGTCCAATTTCTTATTATTGTCCCATCATCGAATAATTCCTGTAAGCTCTGAATAACAGCATCCGGATTTCTAAAATCTATCGAGGATGGGAAGCTTATATGATTATTACTTACTAATATAGCAGGCAACCCAATTTGATGAGCACCCAATACATCTGTATCTGGGTTATCTCCAATCATTACTGCTTTTGAATGAAGCGGTAGGGTATCTAATGCGGTTTCAAACATTAGGGAGTGTGGTTTTCCTACAATGATTGGTCTTTTTCCGGTAGATGTTTCCAAAAGCTGTAGAACCGCTCCAACAGCAGGCACAGGGCCTTCAGGCAGAGGAAATGATTTATCCCCACTTGTCGCTATAAACGTAGCACCATAATGAATGGCCAAAGCAGCTTTCTGTAAATCTGTTAATGTAACGTTTCCGTTCCAGCCAACGACAACGGCTTCATTTTCACCAATACCATTTGATTCATTAACTAAAATGCCCATCTGTTCACATTCCCATTTCAAATGCTCGTCACCTAGTACGAATGCTGTTTTGATTCCTTTAGTATGTAAATACTGAGCAGTAGCCCAACCTGAAGTTACAACCTCCGATTCATAGGCTTCAATTCCTAACTTTGATAATCTCAGCGCAGTTTTTTCTCTTGTCGTACAGGGATCATTCGTTAAAAAACGAATCTCTTTCCGAAGCTCTCTCAGACGTTTGAGTGACTCAACCGCATGAGGTAATGGCTTTGCACCTACATAGATGACGCCGTCTAAGTCAAAGAAGAACGCATCAAATTGATTGGCTAGCATATTTACCCTCTCCTTATTTCTATCTCTATGATATGTATAATTCATATCAGAATTTAAAGCTTCTTTCCAAGTCCATTTAAAGGGTTTGTACTTCTTATACTGTAACAAAAGGGGAGAGGAGCTTCAATTTTTTAATAAAATTGTCTCATTTACTAACATTTTTATTACTCAAAGCTTGGAAAGGAGTGATATGATAGCCATAGATATTTTAAACCAAAGGGGAGTGAGTTAGGTGAAAAAAGTAATCATAGGTCTAGCATTGCCTGTAAGTCTATTTGTCCTTGCTGCTTGTGGGAATGGAGAAGGTGAGGCTGGTTCGCACGATAATCATGAGAATCACGAAGCACACTCACCTGTAGGAGATATAAGAGAAGAAACATCTGCAGCTCATATTCTTCCAGTCTTTTTAACAGACAAGCATGAGATGCTGCAACAAACGTACCAGGCTGTAGCCCTTAATCAAGAATTACTTGAGCATATCCCTTGCTATTGTGGCTGTGGGGATACTGTCGGTCATAAAAGCAGCCTCGAATGCTTCGTATACCAACAGAACGAAGATGGATCAATCGTTTGGGATGACCATGGGACGAAATGCAATGTTTGTGTAGAAATTGCCCTTCGCTCAATGGTTGAATATAATGAAGGAAAATCCATTGCTGAAATTCGAGATATGATTGATAATTCGTATAAAGAAGGATATCCTGATCCTACCCCAACTCCAAGACTATAGGAATTATTATCGAACTAATTACAAATTGTTTTCTCACTAATTAAAAGTATTCAAGCAGTCAAAGCTCAAGTATCTGAGGTTTAGACTGCTTTTTGGGTCGCTTTTAAGAATGCCTTCTTTTCTATACTTTTCAATACGGTTACATCTATGATAGGATATATACGAACGATAGTTCTATATAAAAGAACTACTTTTACCAATTCACTCAGATCATGCAGCAACTTCATAAAATAGAAAGACTTATTCCTACATAAGAAAAGGAAGGTGTAGCTAGTGAAAGCTCAATATTCAGAAATAGATGAAGTCATCAGCTACATTCATCGTAATATTTACGAGCCACTTTCTCTTTCAGATTTAGCTAAGTACGCTGGGTATAGCCCTTTTCATTTCACTCGAATTTTTAAGGAGAAAATGGGTTTACCACCATCCTACTATGTATCTTCTGTAAGACTGCAAAAAGCGAAGGATCTCCTGCTACAAACGAACTTAACTGTACGGGACGTTGCGATGGAGGTTGGGCAGCAAAGCCTGGGTACTTTTACATCAAAATTCAGTGAACGTGTTGGAGTTACTCCTGCTCAATTTCGACATTCTACTATACAGGTTACAGAACACTTAAAATCTCTACAAAGCTTAGATACATGGGATGAGCCTGTGCTTCAGATAGGTGGGAGTACTTCGACCATAATAGGGCATGTTGAAGCAACCACTCCATTTGAAGGGCTTGTTTTAATTGGTCTTTTTCCTAAGCCCATTCCTGAGGGGATTCCTCTTAATGGAACTCTAATTTCATTTACGAGTAAACATAACGAATTCAAATTGTCCGGTATAAAGCCAGGTACTTATTATCTTATGGCAACCTCTGTTTCATGGAGCATGGGACCAATGGATGTCTTGCTCCCTAGTCAGACATTACGCACTCGCTCCAAGGAGCCAATTTATATTACCGGAAATGAGCCTTCTTCCTATCAGCGGGTGAAGCTTCACGAACCTCATCCAGACGACCCACCTATTCTGATATCCTTACCTCTCTTAATGAACACATTTCTGTATCGTGTAATGAAAAACAGCAATCCATAAGAAACACATCTATGTTGAATATGACACAATAGTGAAAGCTGTACAAACACAGTATGGTTAAAATCTTAATTTTGATGTTAGAAGGAGGAAGCGATTCATGAATACATTAAACAAACAAAACTCAACTAGAAAAGTGATTTACTCCATGATGGTATCACTTGACGGTTTCATCGAGACAGTGGAGAGTGAGATCAATTGGACAAAACCAGACGAAGAGCTGCATCAGCATTTTAATGATCAAGAGAGTACCATTGATACTCACCTTTATGGACGTCGTTTATATGAAAATATGAGTAGTTTTTGGCCAACAGCTGACGAGAATCCATCTGCCTCGGCGCAAGAGATTGAATACTCAAGAATATGGAAAAACGCTACAAAAGTAGTGTTCTCTAAAACATTAGATAAAGTGGAATGGAATTCTACTTTGGTTCGTGACAATATCGCTCAGGTGATTAAAGATTTAAAAGAAAGACCAGGGAAGAATATGGATTTAGGCGGAGCAGAAATTGCAGCTGAATTTATGAAGCAAGATTTAATTGATGAATATCGCCTTTATGTCCATCCAGTTATCTTAGGGAATGGTAAGCCTATGTTTCAAGGATTGGATCGTTCCATTAACCTAAAGCTTGTTGAGTCACGTTCATTTGGCTGTGGTGTTGTTCTGCTACGATACGAAAGGTGACAGTCAAAACAGCTTTCTTCAAGCATTTATCCAATTCAGGTCAAAAGAAAATAAAGTATTAGACTGAGGAAATAGAAATAGAGTGTTAGACTAAAAATGCCCGTTAAGCTAACGGGCTGTTTAGTTTAATGATCAAAAATAATAAGCAGAAAATATATCATCTGAAAAGATGATTTAAGTAATAAATTTGTACATATAAGGAGATAAAAATATGGAAAAAAACAAATTACTAAGAATGGACAATGTTGGCATCGTTGTAGAATCCCTTGATGACGCAATCTCTTTCTTCGAGGAGATTGGCTTGAAGCTCGAAGGGCGAGCTACTGTTGAAGGTGAATGGGCTGGTCGCGTAACCGGGCTGGGTTCACAGAGCGTAGAGATTGCTATGATGGTTACCCCAGATGGCCACAGCCGACTTGAACTTTCACGATTTCTCACCCCACCTACTATCTCAGATCACCGAACTGCTCCTGTAAATGCCCTCGGTTATCTACGCGTTATGTTCACCGTTGAAGACATTGATGAAATGGTATCCAGACTCACTAAGCATGGTGCTCAGCTCGTTGGCGAAGTGGTTCAGTACGAGGACTCGTATCGGCTCTGCTACATTCGTGGAAATGAAGGAATTCTAATCGGTTTGGCGGAACAACTCGGTAATAAATAAGTGACGTTTAAAATAAGACTTAACTGAAATATACATTACTACTGAGCTTCAATCCAATCAGAGCAGGTGAAAAAATCGATGGATCAATTAAAAAACATTTATAGTCAACAATTTATTCAAGACCTTAGTACTTCACTTCAAAATGAGTATCCAGCTTTTCAGGCAAATAAGTTTAAAGAGCTTGTTTTTCAAGAGGACTGGGAAGAACTTGCCTTAAAGCAAAGAATGCGTCGTATTACGAATTCCATGTATCAAACGCTCCCTCAGCAGTATGAGGATGCTTTAGATATTTTATATACAGTTGCTCCACAATTCACAGGTCTAGCAGGCATTATTTTTCCTGATTATGTAGAGCAGTATGGTTTAGAGCATTGGAATACTTCAATGCATGCCTTAGCTACTTTTACTCCGTACTCAACGTCCGAATATGCCGTTCGTCCCTTTTTCTTATTGGATCAAGACAAAATGATCGCTCAAATGCTGAAATGGTCGACAAACTCAAATGAACATGTACGACGTTTGGCGAGTGAAGGGAGTAGACCAAGACTTCCATGGGGGCTTTCCGTTCCAGCACTTAAAGCAGATCCAACACCTCTGATACCGACTTTAGAGCAATTGAAGCAGGATAATTCCCTATATGTAAGAAAAAGTGTGGCTAACCATCTGAATGATATCTCAAAGACACATCCAGAAATTGTTTTATCCCTGGCTAATGAGTGGTATGGGGTTCATGAGTATACAAACTGGATCGTTAAACACGCATGTCGCTCACTTTTAAAACAAGGGGATACACAGGCACTTTCCTTATTTGGCTATGAAAATGGGTCAGCTACAATCGAAAACTTCCATTGTGATCAGGATAGAGTAGAGATTGGGGAGTCACTGCACTTTACCTTCGATCTTCATTCTAAGGATCAGATGAAAGCACGGATAGAATATGCCATAGATTTTGTCAAAGCCCGTGGACAGAGGCATAGAAAGGTTTTTAAGATTAGCGAGGTAGATTTGCAAAAGAGAGAAATCAAAAGCTATACAAAAAAGCATTCATTTAAAGATCTAACCACTCGTAAGCACTACATAGGTGGTCACACTCTATCCATCATAGTGAATGGGGAGGTCAAGGAAACGTTTGATTTTGAATTAATTTAAATACACTCTCCTTGTGAGCAGTGAAGGGAGAACACCTGAAAAGCTCATTATCTAGTGAAATTTCTAGTCTTAAGTAGAGAAAGAGAGGCTAAGAATGTTTATAGAAGAGAAAGCGTTAAGAGAATCATTGATAGGTGAACATATACGGATAGAACCGATGGTAGAGAGTCACATAGAAGGATTATATGAAATAGCAAAACATGAAAGCATCTGGAAACATTTATCTAAGGATATACATTCTATTGAAGATATGAAAGCTTTAGTGGGTGAAGCTTTAGGGAATAAAGCAGCAGGGAGGGAGTTCCCATTCGTTATTTTCTCCACGGATACTAATCAGATCATAGGCAGCACTAGATTCCTAGATATTTCTCAGGCAAATAGGAATTTAGAGATTGGCTGGACCTGGTATACACCATCTGTCTGGGGGACACAGGCCAATAATGAGTGCAAATACCTATTACTTAAATACTGCTTTGAAACACTAAAAACCATACGTGTTCAGCTTAAAACAGATCATCTAAATGTACGGTCTCAGAAGGCGATAGAGCGCATAGGAGGAGTGAGAGAAGGCGTATTACGAAACCATGTCGTTCGCAAGGATGGAACCTTCCGTCATTCTGTTTACTTTAGTATTATTGAAAATGAATGGCCCTTAGTAAAAAGCCGTTTAGAGCATCTATTAACTCTCGTAAAGGATCCTACCCAATACGAGAAGCCTTGAGTCTATTTGTTCATTTTAGAAGGAAATATACGTAGAGTGTGTGCTAGAAAATGATCTTACGGTAAATACAAAGGAGGTCTAACAAATGGAGTTTAGAAAAGCGACTAAAAGGGACTTGAACGAAATTGTACGTATGCTTGCAGATGATGAGCTAGGAGCCAAGCGTGAAAAATATGAAGAGCCTTTACCAGAGGCATATTATCATGCTTTTACTGCGATTGAAGAACAAGTGGGGAACCAAATTATTTTAGCTGTGGAAGGCGAAAGCATACTAGGGTGTTTACAATTAACTATCATTCCCGGTTTAGCTAGACAAGGAATGAAACGTGCACAGATCGAGGGAGTTCGTGTTGATAAAGAACACAGGGGTAAAAAAGTTGGTGAGACCTTGTTTAAAAAGGCAATTGAACTAGCAAAATCCGAAGGCTGTGGTTTAGTCCAGTTAACTACAAATAAAGCTCGTACAGATGCCCATCGCTTTTATGATAAGTTAGGCTTTACTTCTAGCCATGAAGGGATGAAATTAAACCTATAAACTGAACTATATTCTGATCAAGAATGGGCTTTTTCTGGCATAAAATAGATATAGTCATTCTTTCTCTTGTGAACAGTACTCCTAATATGAGTTAATATAAGTGTCGGACCGATAGAAATTGCTGAAAGGAGGCTGATTAATTTGATCAAGCAAAACGAGGTGTTTTCCGCTTAGTCGGAAAACCTTACAAAATGAGGTCGCTAAGCGGCCTCATTTATTAGTTTAAGCCAACTTTTTCATGCAAAATATGTGAATGAATACGTTCCTTCATTCATAAATACTGTAAAAATGATTTTTAAATAGAACAATATCGGGGGAGATAAGTATGACCTATATCAAATACACTGGACTAATTCTAAAAGGGTAGCGCCTATTCGTCCAAAAACTGCGTGTTTCCTTCATAAGTGAGGATAAAACAAGTATGTCAAAAGATGCGCCTAACCGTACGACCTTCCACTAAGCGATCTATGGATGTTTGAATACACTTTTTATTTTTAAAATACACTATCATTTCCAAAAAATCAATTATAATAGAAGAAACAGTAGTCTTATAATGATTGGCTTGATAGGTTAGGCTACTTTATTATGACAACGAAAGGAGACGATTAAGAATGAACAATACACAGACGGACCTATATGTACACCTAAATAAGGAGGACGTCATTTGCAATATAAAAACGGG
Source organism: Bacillus horti (assembly GCF_030813115.1). Classification (NCBI taxonomy): domain Bacteria; kingdom Bacillati; phylum Bacillota; class Bacilli; order Caryophanales; family Bacillaceae; genus Caldalkalibacillus; species Caldalkalibacillus horti. The sequence goes on from NZ_JAUSTY010000006.1 coordinate 205,853, forward strand.
AAAGAGGTGTTTCCCCCAAGCTTGCTAAATGAGCTTCAACAATACATTCAAGGAGAGCTCATCTATATCCCCAAGAAAAAGCAGCATAGAGCAGGTTGGGGTGAAATGAACGGTACACGACAGTACATGACTCGAAGAAACCAAGAGATTTATGAATTATACAGGGAAGGCTGTTCCTTTGAAAAATTAGAGCAAAAATTCAGCCTATCCAAAGATACGATTCGTAAAATCATTTATAAAACACGTGGAGAATATAATCAAATTAAAAGTTAGAACCTCTATACTTCTGGCATGACATTCAGAAAGTATATAGTTAGGAGGTAGACGAGTGATTATCAGAGAAGCTAAAGCAGAGGATTGGGCTACAATCTGGCTCTTTTTCCACCAAATTGTAAAAGCGCAAGAGACCTTCGCCTTTGAGCCAGATCTAAATGAAGAGGATGCTCGGGCTCTATGGATGGTTAAACCTCCCGGTCTTACGGTGGTGGCTATGTCTGATGACGGACAATTCATCCTCGGAAGCGCAAGCATGTATCCCAATCGTAGCGGCCCAGGAGCACACGTCTCAAGCGCAAGCTTCATGGTAGACGAGCAACATTCTGGAAAAGGTGTAGGCAGGGCATTGGTTGAGTATGCGTTAAACTGGGCCAAGTCACAGGGTTTCAGTGCTATGCAGTTCAATGCAGTTGTAGAATCGAATGTGTATGCCATTCGGTTGTACGAGAACCTAGGGTTTAAGATCGTAGGTACTGTACCAGACGCCTTCCGACACCCAAGAGAAGGCTTAGTTAGTCTACACATCATGCATCGAGTACTATGAAACCAAACTGATGAAGCACCTTATAGATTACTAATAGACAAACTGATCTACTTAAATCGTTAAAAAGCCTGCTTGATGATTTCCTCAAGCAGGCTTTTTATGAACAGTTTGTTGATATAGCTTTTTACTTAGTCGATATATGATGCTCATAAGGAAAGTCATGATCACAGCAAATCCAAACAGTACCCATAACGTAACTTCAACCGGATAGTTATCTAGCAAGCTTCCCGCTAGTCTTGGTAACAAGGCACCGCCTAATCCTCCCATAGCGATTAACAGACTTGTTGTTCGGTCTTCAAGACCTGGTATTCCAGTGTTAATGACTAATAAACCTAGGGCAAAAATACCTCCCATAATAAAACCAGCTAAGAAAATAGTAATAAAGCTAATAATAGTGTTGGGTGACATAGCAAACAGTCCAAGAGTAATCATTTGGCCCGTAACAGTGATAAGAAATAGCTTCCATATTCCTATCCGATCCACAATAAAAATCATGATTAAACGTCCCAATGTCATAGCTCCCCAAAAGACAGTGATACTTAAAGCTAGTGTAGAAGCCGACAAAGTAGATGTCATCGATAAAATAGAAGGTAGGTAGTTAGGAAACGTCATCTCAACACCTACATAAAGAAAGAAAAATAAGGAGCCAATCCAAAGAAGTGGGATGGACGGCTTAGCATAGCGAACCTTTGGTATGACATCCTCATTGTTTTTTATGTTGACCGGCTTTTTATTAAGAATGGACTCATATTCTCCAAAGCGCAAAAAGAGCCAAAGCACAAAACCTATCATAACAATAATAGAGACAGCCATAAAAATGCTATTCCAATAACCTGTAGCTATAAATACAGCAGCCATGATTGGCACAGTCAATGCACCTATACCGAAAAATAGTTCAGTTAAGACCATTATTGAAGCTTTTTTCTCCTTAAGTTCGGCAATAATCATACCCGCCAACACCGTTTCAATCATTCCAAACCCTGCTCCACCAAGCGGAACCAGAAGCAAAAGTACGGTCCATGGTAGAAGTAAAAATAGCCCTAACTGCACAACGGCAAATAGAAAAAGAGCAATGAATAGTGTGGCTTTTCGACCAATTTTTTTTATAATCATTGGAGCAAAAAGAACTCCCACCAAAAAACCTAAAAATTGATTCATAATGAGCTGTCCGCCATCACTATAGTCTAGGTTATAATGTTCAATCATCGGCTCCAAAACCGTACCGATAATAATGTGTCCGAAGCCTGCCAATAAATAAGCAAAGCATGACATCCAAATCAGTCTTCTCATCAGCTTGATCTCCTTGTTCGTTCATAGTTACGTTTATTTCATACTTACGTTTAATAGAGTATGTCTTCTTCTATTTGTTGTAGGATGCTAGTCTTTACTCCCTTATAAAAATCTAGTTCAAATGAATGCAGAAAAGCCATTTCTGGTGTAGATGGCATGTAGTGATTCATTAGATAGGATTGCCATTGCTCCGATAATAGACGATCTGCTATTTTATTTTGATAAATAACAATTTTGTGAGGGGCCAGGATAACATTTGTAATGTGGGTAATTTGACAAAACACTTGGATGAAATCTTCATCTGATAAAACACTTTTCCAATCGATCTGCAGAGGGAGGAATTTAATTTCTCCTGCCATCCCATACTGACCTTTTTCAATGTAACCGTTACGGTAGATGGCCATTCCTGGGGGATGATGCTTAGGAAAATATAGTCCAACAACCAAATTATCCTGATTCGTCATCTGATGTGTTGAACAATATCCCTTAAGTGCGGCATTGATATCATTCTCCAATAAAATGGGTAATTGATAAGTGTTCTCTAGATGCTTCAATAGTTGTACACCAATAAGATTTTTATGACTGCTGACGGTAATTTGCCCATCTATAGATTGACCAGGAATCCCTATTCCAATAGCAGAGATTTTAGGGAACTCGGAAATTACTTTTGTGATGACGTTATCAAACTGCCTATAGTCATAATGAGGCATCACATGCTCCTCTTTAAATATGCGCTCCCCAAACAAATTGACCACGTGAACTACAAGCATATCTTCACCGTGATTTTCGTTTAAGAGAAGCACAATAGCTAATCGGAAGTTAGGATTATAGGAGTACGTTAACGCTGGCCTTCCACCACCTGATGGTACAATCTTGTCTTCCTTTACTTCGCCAGTCTCAAGGAGTTCTGCTAGAAGAGAGTTAACAGTAACTACGCTTAAGCCTGTGTTCTGAGATAAAATAGCCTTGGTAGCAGTCCCTATTCTTTTAAGCTCCTTACGCAGATGATTTAAATTCTGCTTTTTAATTACTTTACCATTTGCTTTTTCCATACCAATCCCCTCAATATTAAATTCACTTAATAAAATCCACTTAATAAAGTTACTTTAATAAGTATGCAGTTAAAAGAGAAAAAAATCAATATAAATGTACGATTTCGTGTAAAGCTGTAGCTTATTGGAGTATGCAGGAAGGAATAGTCGAGCTTGCTTTGGAACCCAGAACCAATAATATGCTTCCAGTGTTGTTTCGCCACGTACAACAGAAAACTTATGCTTTCCTAATGGTATAATAAATAAAAAGTTAGGAGCTGAGTGTGCGATGATTAAAGGGAAATATGAGCTTGTTAGTGAAGAACAGTTGAAAAAATATGCAGAGCTTGCTGTACGGGTGGGTGTAAATGTGCAAAAGAATCAATTAGTGATTATTCATAGTGACATAGAAAATGTTACGTTTGCACGCCTAATCCAAACAGCAGCTTATAATGCGGGAGCTTCAAATGTGGTTATGGATTGGACGGATGAACAGTCTACCAAAGAATTTTATTTACATGCAGCAGATGATGCCATCGATCACTTTCCCGACTGGCAAGCTGCACGCTTTAAGGAGTGGGACGATGCGGGTGCTGCTTACATCCGTATTATTTCTGAAAACTTGGATGTCTTTAAGGAGGTTTCCCCAGAACGGATGAGCCGCTTCCAAAAGGCCTCTCGCACCAAGTTGAAGGCTTATTACGCAAAGACTAGATCCCACGAGGTACGCTGGTGTCTTCTAGCTGTCCCGTCCTTTGCATGGGCATCTAAAGTATTTCTCCACTTAAGTACAGAAGACGCTTTGCAATCATTATGGCAATTAATCTTACAAGGAGCTCGGGCAGATGGAAAAAATCCTATAAAAGACTGGGAAAATCATGACAGAGCCTTCGAGTCCCGGAAAAAAATCCTAAACGACAGCCAGTTTGAAGCCCTGCATTTTACGAATAGCCGAGGAACTGATTTATTAGTCGGCATGCCTAAAAATCACCTCTATATCGGCGGGGGAGTTATAGATAAAAAGGGAATACCGTTCTTTCCGAACATTCCCACGGAGGAAATATTTTCCGCTCCCCATAAAAATAAGGTAAATGGCAAACTAGTAGCCACTAAACCGCTTATCTATGGGGGAAGTGTCATCGATGATTTTTACCTAACCTTTAAAGATGGACGGATTACTGACTATTATGCCGCCACTGGGCAAGAAGCGTTACAAAGTCTCATCGAAACAGATGAAGGTTCAAATTATCTAGGTGAAATTGCCTTGGTCTCTAACAATTCTCCTCTTTCTCAGGCAGATACTCTCTTTTACAACACCTTGTTTGATGAAAATACGGCCTGCCATATTGGAATCGGAAACGCCTCCCCTTCTAACCTTCAAAATGGTAGCAACCTATCGGAGGAAGAGTTGAAAGAAGCTGGCCTTAATACTTCACTCCTGTTAGTCAATGTGACCTTTGGTACCAAAGATATGAAAGTAGTAGGTATTAAAGAAGATAGAACTGAAGTCCTGTTAATGAAAGATGGGGATTTCCAATTCTAATTTGGCTACTCCTTAATAACAGAGGAAGCTGATTTCTGACAGCTTATACTTAGTTCTATTCATTTTAAATCCCTCATAAAAACATTTATTTATACAGGCGTTCGAGTGAGTTAGTTAGTCAATATATTTATTGTAATTAAAGGTGAAATGATCATTGATTTCCGAGATGATCAGGATGTTTGGATTTAAATCGCGTTAAGAAAAACTCAAATTGAAGGGAAGAGGAAATATGGGGTCAAGGATGATGCATTTGATTATTGCTAATCGAATAGCAGAACGTTTATCGATCGAAGATAGAACCGCATTTTTATTTGGAAGCATTGCTCCAGATGCTGTTTCAACAAAAGATATATCCCATTTCTTTAAGGGAGACGTACAAGATTATACAAGATACATAGATTATAAAGGATTTTTGGAAAGGTACAGCTCACATGCAAATGACCTTTTTATATTGGGTTATTATACCCATTTAATTGCTGATGATATATGGCTAAAAGGATTTTATCTTCCTTGGTTAAGAAACAGACTGGAAGCAGATAAAGGCCTTCTAGAGGTATACCACAATGATTTTCGATTGCTAAATGGAATGCTTTTAAAATACTACGGATGTACAGATGAATTGAAAAATCAACTTAGTTTTAAGCCTGAAATTCTTGATATACATGAGGTTTCAGCCAATAATGTTGAACGGTTTATCCCTTATGTGCTAGGAGATTTAGAATATAACAAGCAAGACATAGATGCGAAGCTCAACGTTTTTACATTAAATCAGATCATTGGCTATATAGAGACTTCAATTGATATAGGGCTATTGAATATGAACAAAATTTTACATAATAAAAAATAGCAACATCTTAACTATGGAACAATATAAACTATCAAACCATGAATTTGGCCGAGTATTTTTAGGCCACTTTATGGTTCTCTAGACGATGAAAAGCTCAATCATATAACTCAAAAAAATATGGCAGCTGTCAATTGGATAGTAGATACGCTGGATTGGTCGGGGATATCCGCGCAAGAAATCATAGAACCTCACATTTGAATATCTATCAGTGTAATTTCATTGTTTTGTTTTAAGGCATTGTTCAATACTTGTTCAAACTCATTCAATTGATTGGGTCTAACTCCTTTTATTCCAAAGCTTTCAGCAAGCTGCACAAAGTCTGGGTTTCCAAATGTCGTACCAAAGCTATTACCGAATTTCTCTTGCATCATTTGTTCCTCTAATTTTAACGTTGAATCGTTTAATACAATGATGATAAAGGACAGGCCAAGTCGTTTGGCAGTCTCTAATTCGGAAATATTCATTAAAGCTCCTCCATCCCCAGTAATACAAATAACTGGAGCGTCAGGGCAAGCTAATTTAGCACCAATAGAACCGGGTAACGCAATACCCATTGAGGCAAATCATTTGAGATGATGAGTCGACCTGCCTGTTTTGATTGATAGGTACGGGCAATAGAGAGTTTGTGGGCTCCTACGTCAGAAATCACGATGGTCTTTTCAGTAGCATTTTTTTCAATAACCGTTAAGATATTTTCAATAGTAAGTGATAGATTTTCTTCCACACCTAAATCAATTTGGTAAGCTGTCATAATCCGTTCCTTTAGATTCCCAGTCGGAACCCATGGTTTAGATGGTATATCCAGTTCATTAAGTTCCTGAAGAATCTCATTTAAATCACCAACCAATTCTCCCTTCACAGGATAATATTCGTCCATTTCTGCAGGCATTGGGTCAATATGTAAAACAGGGTGCATACTCTTATTCCAATCCTTAGGCGGACTTTCAACGAAATCAAAACCAACGGCAATTAATAAATCAGATTGCTCTATGATTGGTAATACTTCATCCTTCTTTTTAAAACCAAATGTGAAATAATTAAGCTGATGTTCTTTGGGTAAAACTCCTTTTGCCATAAAACTATGAATAACAGGTGATTGGAGGTTCTCTACAAAAGTCATGAGCCCTGACATAGCTTTCTGCCTAATCACCCCGTTTCCCACTACGACAAGTGGCTTTTGGCTCTGGTCTATTAATGTACGAGCATGCTCTATAGCCTGTGTAATAGGAGTGCTTTTTGGAATAGGCAATACTGGTAATGGGAGAGTTAGAGCCATTTGTGATGCTATGTTCTCAGGTAATTCAATTAAAACAGCACCTGGCTTTTCCATTTGTGCTAATCTAAATGACTTTCGAATGATTTTTGGTATGGTTAGCGAATCTTTAATTTGAACGCTCCACTTGGTAGCAGGCTCAAATATTTTAACTATATCTAAATATTGATGAGATTCTTGATGTTGCCTTTCAAAGCCTGCTTGTCCTGTAATGGCTACAACAGGAGAATGGTCCAGATTTGCACTAGATATACCGGTCAAAAGATTTGTCGCTCCAGGTCCTAAAGTTGCTATGCAAACACCAACCTTGTTTGTTAGTCTAGCGTAAACATCTGCCATAAAAGCTGCTCCTTGTTCATGACGAACATTTATGAACTTAATTTTTTTAGACTTTGCCAATGAATCAATCAGGTCAAGGATTTCCTTACCCATGATGCCAAAAATATACTCAACTCCTTCATTTTCTAAGCACTGAACAAGTAAATCTGTTGCTTTCATAAAACTACGCCCCTCTACCAATTGTATTTTTCCTATTATCCCCTTAAATCATTTAAAAAATCTTATTTGATCATTATTCTTTTTTGGAAGGAAGGAGAGAGGAGAGAAGACTAAGATAACTGTTCCTCACCCAAAACATAATATGTTATAATTTTTTCGACTACTTGCAGCAAGAGAACAGTAAAATTATGAAGCTTCCCTTATTTTCAATACATGTGCTTTCTAATTGCAATTTATTTAATTGTAATTATGGAAGATATGGGATATTTAAATGAAGACGAAGCTAGCTTTAGGTATAGATTTTCTTAATGGTGGATTAAAACAAAAGAATCGTCCATTTGTGGACATATTAGAACATGGAGGAGCTTTTATGACAATAGGATCACAAAACGATATTGATGGTCTGAAGGAAATTGGCAAAATTGTTGCATTGACGATTAATGAAATGAAAAGTCAGGCACGTGTCGGAATTACTACGAAGGAACTAGATGAAATAGGAGGACAATTTTTGAAAAGGCATGGAGCTGTGCCCGCACCTAAGAAGACTTACAATTTCCCTGGTAACACTTGTATTAGTATTAATCATCAGGTTGCCCACGGAATACCGGGAAATCAGACCATTCAACCAGGCGATTTGGTAAACATCGATGTTTCGGCAGAATTGGGAGGCTATTATGCCGACGCGGGACATTCTTTTCCGATACATCCATACAAGCCATCATTAATGCGCCTGTGTAAATACACACACAATACGATGATGAAAGTAATCTCATCGCTTAAGCATGGAGTAAAATTGAACGAAATCGGAAGGATTATTGAACATGAGGCTAGAGAAGGGGGGTATAATGTCATTAAGAATCTGTGTAGCCACGGTATTGGAAAATCCCTGCACGAGAGCCCAACAGATATCCTACCCGTTTATGACAAACACGATAAACGAGTACTGAAAGAGGGGTTAGTCATTACAATTGAGCCTTTTTTATCTACAGGGGCAGGATATGTTATTGAGGAAAAGGACGGATGGACTTTACGTGTACCTGACAATAGCTATGTAGCGCAACATGAGCACACTATTATCATAACAAAGAATCAGCCAATTATCGTGACTGCAGTATAGAGCTAACATTCAGATTAGGAATCCCTCTAAATTAAACATGTCGTACTGGGTTTTACTAATAGTATTAATTATTGGACATTTACAGAATAAATTGCTAAACTTACCATGCAGTGAATCAATGTTTGAGAGGAGAAACACTAATGAACCAAACAATGGGCAGAAAAGAAATTTTACTGATGAGTTGGGACGCTGCAATGGACAGGCAAGGGTGGTACCCACCACTGGCAGCAGCTTTGGAGAGCATGAACGCAGAGCAAGCAGCTTGGCGACCTGAAGGAAAGGCGACCAACACCATCTGGGAAACCGTACGGCATTTGATTTTTTATAAAAAACGTTTATTGCAACAGTGGCAGGGCATTCAGCCGGAAGAGTCCGAAAGTAATGACGCAACATTCACCGTTGACGAACAGGGGGAAGAGGCCTGGGAACAGACGGTCTCTGAACTTATTAGCATTCATCGAGAAATTCGCGATCTTTTGGCACAGTGCAGTGAAGAAGATCTCGATCGCCCGATCCCAGATTTTCCGATTGGTGGCCATGTGTTGAACCTCTTTGTTCACGATGCTTATCATACAGGCCAGATTGTCTCCATCCGTAAGTTGCAGGGATCTTGGCCGGAGCGGAAAGACTATTAATAGTAATTTCTATTGAAAGAATTATTGTCGTACATATGCAATGATGTTATAAGAGAAAAACCAAACCCTGCGATATCTAAAAATTTCAGGGTTCTTTCTATTTTATTACATTCTACTGATAGAGTGGAAAATTACTCGGACAATTCAAAGGCTATACCATAGCACCGGTGCAGATTATTGGTCGTTCTCACAAGCTACGGAGTGCCCGGCTCCTGAAATCTTCCTGCTTCCACGTCGCAGATGAAGCGCTCAATGAGAGCAGCACATTCGCGATGATGCGTCTCTAAAAGGAAGTGGCCGCCTTCAAAAACATGGATTTCGAGCGTGTCAAGAACGCGGCTATAGGCCATGATTTCGTCTAACTCAAAGAAAGGGTCATGTCGCCCCCAAAGCAGCAGGCAAGGAGGCTGGTGTTCGCGATGGTAGGACTCAATGACCGGAAAACGAGCGACGTGTGCGCGGTAGTCTGTAAAGATTTGGAAGTGAATGTCTATGTGTCCGGGTCTCGCCATTCGTTCCCAATCGAGATGCCAGCACTCCGGCGGGTGAAGTAACTTCAGGCGTTCAGGAAGACCTCCAATATATGTGCCACGGGTGCCCTCGAAATTCAGCCACTCAGGTAGTTTAGTCTTGTTTGCCTCGGTGGGATCGGCCCAGAATGCCTTTGGAGCATCCCAATCAGGCCCCAACCCCTCATCGTGGACATTGCCATTCTGGACAACCAAACCAAGAATGCGATCTGGCCGTCGCGTCGCCAGATGGTAGCCGACAGGCGTACCGAAGTCGTTGACGAACAGGAAGAATCGATCAATGCCGAGGGCTTCGACAAAAGCCTCAATCGTATTGGCGATATTCTCAAAAGTATACTTATAGGCTTCCGTTGACGGGGAGGAAGTAAAGCCGAAACCGGGTAAATCGGGCGCGACGACATAGGCTGATTTTGCTAGTGGTTCAATAATATCACGAAACATAAACGAGGAGCTTGGAGATCCGTGAAGTAGCAGAATTGCTGGGTTCTCAGGATTGCCCGCATATCTGTAGAAGACGTCCAGATTTTCAATGACGATGGTTTGATGATGGGTTTTATGATGATAGTTTTCCATTTTTCTCTCCTTTGGAATTGAATTATGATTCTTTAGGATTAAAAATTTGATCCTTCGGCATGCCAATACTGATAATACGCATATGTTCACACATTTTTTTAACTCTTTTAAATAATAAGAGTTAATAGGGAGGAGTGGCAGCCAAAATTATCCTCACTTTATTGTTCTGTGCTAAGAATATAACATATGTAACTATCAAAGTAAATATAAATGGTTACAAAAACTCATCGATCGATTGGGATTTTGTAAACAATTTCGCTTTTGGATGGCATTTACAGAATGGAGAATACTATATGAAACTTCTAGTAGATCAATATGATAAGCCATTACGATACTCCTAATACAAGGTCTGTATACTTTGGGGATTCTAATGCAAATATTGAGGCAGCAAGAAATGCTAGCGTAGCAAGTGTTGGTCCATTAAACTATTAGGAGAAGTTTTATTGTCCAGAAACAGGAAAAATAGTATTAGACCGGGCAAATAAAGTTTTAGACTGGCGGCATGTATTAAAAGGTGCAGAAATCTTTAATAATGATACAATATTAAAAAGGTACACTTTTAGAGTAACACCTATGCAATAAGACTAATAACGAAATTAAGTTTCGATATATCCCATCAAGGACATATTATGAAACAGTGCTTTAATAAAGGAGTTGTATAAAATGAATGAAAATAAAGGTACAGAAATCAAACGTTCTTCAAAAGCAGAACACATACTATCTCAGATCAATAGTAAAACTAAGCTAGGAGACTTAAGAAAAATCGCAAAGGACATTAAAAAAGATCACGAACTAGCTATGGAACTTTGGTCAACCGAAGAGTTTTTGCCCAGACTATTAGCACTATTAATTATGGATAAAAAACTTCTTTCACAAGAAGTACTAAATAAGCTTGATAAGGATATGCAGACTCATACTTTTGAAGAGAAAAATAACATAATGGATTGGTTAATGGCTAATCAACTCACCAAAGATAAGAAGACGATTGCATTGATGGAGTCATGGGAAAATAGTCCTTCTGCTCTTCAAAGGAGAGCTTACTGGTATTATCAAGCGCGATTGAGATGGACTGGTCAAACACCGCCTGATAACACCGTAGACTTACTATCTAAGTTAGAGGCTAATATTACGCAGGAAGAACCGGAAGTTCAATGGGCTATGAATTTCACCGCAGGCTGGATAGGCGTTTATGATGAAAAATATCGTGCCCGTTGTATTAATCTTGGTGAGGAAACGGGTCTTTACAGAGGGCAAATGGTATCAAAAGGATGTACTCCCGACTATTTACCGGAGTTTATTACGATTGAAGTTAACAAACGACAAAATCATTAGTTTACCTTTGAAAATTTATTAAGGATTAATGTAAAGGGCTGATGGCAATTCTAAAAGCCGCGTGGAATCAAGGTATCCAGTCTAATACTTTATATTCTACAGACATTTATAATGAAATAAAATTGGGTGCATAAATAGGACGGTTATTAAAAATGAAGTAAAACTAGGTGGCTAAAACTTAGGCTTACTAAAAAATGAAATAAAATCCAGTGGATATATAAGTAATTGCGTATTTGTTATTAATGCACCCAGCTTTACTTCAACGGACATACACGGACAACCAAATCATAACATCTACAAATTCATTTCTAGAATTGTGTCCGATAATATATATTATGTAAACTAGAAAAAGACTTATAAGAAATTGCAAGAAAACAGCCTAACAAAAATATTAGCTGGCTGTCCCTTACTCTCTTTTTTATATGTCATTTTACTAATTCACAATATTGCTTTGGATTATAGGTACACATGAATGCTATTTAGCCAGCTTAATAAAACTTGAAAGCCCTCCTTATTGAGCACATAAAAATAACGTTTCCCTTCTCTAGCTAAAGAGACAATATTATTTTCTTTTAGTTCTTTTAAATGATATGACAACTTAGTGTTTGTAATAGTAAAACCATCTTCTTTAAGTATTTTCAATATATCCATTGGGCAAAAGCCATTGGATCCTTCTCTAGTTACGGGTAAATACTCTCTCCTTTCAAACTGAGATTCCAAAATTTCAATTATCTTAAGCCGTATAGGATCTTGAAGAGTCTTAATTAAATTAGTTAAGCTATTATAATTGTTCATACAATAAAGATACAGCAATTCTCTTGACATTTCAAATATATTTGAAATAATAGATACAGTTCAAAAGTATTTGAAATGAAGGAGAGAAAGTGTATGAGCTATAGAATTGTATTTTTTGATGTTGACGGGACATTAACAGATTATGAAAGTGGAAATATTTCTTTATCAACAAAATTAGCCGTAAAAGATTTAATAACAAAGGGATATATAGTTGTAGCAGCAACAGGAAGACCTTTATCGATGTGTAAGCAAATACAAGATTTAGGCATTGAAACATTCATTACGGCAAATGGTGGGCTCGTTAAATATAAAGAAAATGTTATTCATAAAGTACCTATGAATAAAAACATCGTCCTAGAAGTAATGGAGTTTGCCCATATAGAGAATAATGGTTTGTCTTTCTATACTGAAGATTTTAGTATGAATGGTGTAAAGGAAAAAGAAATCTTAGTAGCCTTGAAGGAAACGTTATCCCTCGATGATTATCCAGTAACTAATCCATTCATTCTTGATCAAGAAATATATTTATTATGTTTATTTGCTAATAATGAAACCGTTCAGAAGTACATACAAAGCTTTCCACACTTAACATTTAAAAGATGGCATCCGTACGTGTTAAATGTTTTGCAGGAGGATGTTTCTAAATCTTTAGCTATAGTAAAAACATTAGAATACTTTGGAATTGATAAATCGGAGGCAATTGCTTTCGGTGATGGAGAAAACGATATGGATATGTTAGAACTAGTTGATCTTGGAATAGCCATGGGGAATGCAACTGAAAAATTAAAGGATATTGCAGGTTATGTTACCAAAAAATCAAGTGAAGATGGTATTCAGTATGCGTTAAAAAAACTAGGGATAATTTAGCTTTAATCAAATTCCAGTTCACCTGTCTTTTATAAAGATTATATTATTACTTTAGAATTACAAAAGCAAAAAGTCTCACAGATCTCGTAAGACTTTTTGCTTCCTGAGCTTCAAAATATTCTTTTCGTATCCTGATCTTCTTTAATAAGCTCAACAGCCTCACGGAAACGCTGAGAGTGAACAATTTCTCTTTCACGAAGAAAAGTTAAGCTATCTTGTAAATCCACATCATCTGTCATATCTATTAACCATTGATAGGTTGCTCTTGCTTTTTCCTCTGCTGCTATATCCTCATATAGGTCTGCAATGGGGTCGCCTTTTGCTTGAAAATAAGTGGCTGTAAAAGGTACACCAGATGCATTTTGATAGAATAAAGCCTTATCATGATTAGCATAATGATCACCGAGACCAGCTTCTTTTAGTTGTTCTGGAGTAGCATCCTTAGTTAGCTTATAAACCATGGTAGCAATCATTTCCAAATGAGCAAATTCCTCAGTTCCAATATCATTAACAATACCAATGACACGCTCTGGTAGAGTATAGCGCTGATTTAAATATCTGAGGGCGGCAGCTAATTCTCCATCGGCTCCTCCATATTGCTCCATCAAAAATTTAGCCATCCTTGGATCACACTTACTTACTCTTACTGGATACTGCAGCTTTTTTTCATAGACCCACACTTATAGTATCCTCCCTTATCATATTTAACACATGAAACCGTTTTTTGTTAAACTTGCCATGGCCAAGGAGCTTCCTTCCAGGTCCATGGATACTTTGAAAAGTCATTTCCAAAATGGACCAAGGGACCATAGATTTCTGTAAATTGGTTTTTTAGTAGCATACTTTGCTCTGTCAGATCGTTATATTGCTGGATAGCTTTAAAATCCTGAGGATGGGTATTAAGATATAGGTTTAGCTCTACTAAGACAAAATCTACAACTTGAATTTCTTCTAATAGCTTATGATACTTTTCTTTTTCTTCCGTTGTCCATTGATCAAACTTAGTCATTAATCTGTGCCTCCTTTTCCTAAATCTCCTCTCGTATTGTTTTGTACAGCCATTTTCTTATAGGGGTTTTCATACGGAGCATAGAGCGCAGGCCATAAAGTACCGCGCTGTAAAGCTTCTTTTGGTGAAAATTGTGGAAGGTCATAAGGCTGAAAGCCCATATATAGCTGTGGAGGCGTTTCATAAGTTCTATACAGTAATGGTGGACAGGGATCGAACAACCCTCTAAAAGGCTTGTAGCTCTTTCTAAATGTAGCCAATAATTACACCTCCTTTAAAGATACTTATCTCCTAACACCTTATTTAGAGGGACAAATTTCTTAGAACTATTATTTTGCATTTAGATATAAAAGTTGATTGAACGAAAAAAAGAATCGTACGTAAGCACGATTCTTTTTAGGTTCTTTATTCTTTCAAAAACAACGAACCTAATCAAAGCTAGATCATTTATATTCTTATCTTATGTCATCATGTAGTTTTAGAATTATTCTTCTATGTCATCAAAATGTTTTCTTCAATTAACGAAGAGTTTTTAATGCAGTGCTCCAAGCTACAACTTGGTCCAACATTAGATTAATGTTAGCTAAATGTAAATCAGCCGGTTTGAAAGTTGAGAAATTCTCGAAATCTGTAAATAGTGAAAGTGTTGGATGAGTACGTACATCGGCAATTTGGATTTCTCCTAAAATACCACGCAAATGCTCAGCAGCACGTGCACCGCCTGTAGAACCATAGCTCACAATTCCCGCAGCTTTGTTTGCCCATTCATCACGAGCTAAATCAATCGCGTTCTTTAGAACTCCAGAAATACTGTGGTTATACTCAGGTGTAACAAAGACAAAACCATCTACACCATTTAACGCGTCAGACCACGCTTTAATTTGTTCTTCTCCACCAGGCTCTCCTAAGAATGGTAGCTTAAACTCAGCAAGATCAATGATCTCATATTCTGCATCATTTCTCTTATCTGCAATTTCCTTTACCCACTGCCCAACCTGTGGACTTACTCTCCCTGGACGCGTACTTCCCAAGATAATCCCTATTCTTAACACCTTACATCCTCCTCCATCTCATAAATTGATTTGAATTTATCTCTAATTTGAGATATCTTCTACAATTAAAATATACTATCGTTTGTTTGTACGCAAGTATAATGCTTAACAACATTTCAATTTTGTATTATGTACAAAATACAATTTTTATACATAAATCTCATTATCTTTAATTTCATAAGTAATATTCCATTACTCTTTACAAGAACATATGTTCGATGTATAATTTAAATATCTTATCCTCCTCTACCCATTCCAGACATTATTTTTATCTTATAAGCGAGGTGACCTTCACAATGAATATACTATGGAAAAAAGATTTAGAATCACTACAGAATCAGATCCCTTCACTACCTTGGTATGTGGAAAAATTTATAGATCATAAGCTTGTAGATTTAGCCCCCTCTTCCCTTCTACTTTATGCGAGAGATTACCAAGAGTTCTTGACCTGGATGATTGCTGAAGGGCTTTCAGCTTCTCCCGCACCCAAGGATGTAACACTTAGCGACCTTGAGCAACTATATGTAGAAAACATAGATTCATATCAAGCCTTTTTACGAACTTTTAAAGCAAACTCTAGCGCTACACGAGAAAGAAAAATGGCTGCTCTTAAATCACTCTTCCACTATTTAAGCCAAATTGCCGAGGATGAGGATCACTACCCCCTTCTCAAACGAAATGTAATGGCTAAAATACGAATGAAAAAGAGAAGCAAGGATGAGATCATTCTTAGCAAGCTTGAAGGAAAAATTCTAGAGAGCGATAAAGAAATCTATGCCTTTCTAGACTTCATAAGGAACAAGTATATAACGGTTGTAGCAGATAATAAACAAGCTCTCTATTATTACAAAATCAATCAAATAAGAGATATTTCAATTATTAGCTTGATTCTATTTTCAGGGCTACGAGTGGCCGAGGTCACGAATCTGGATGTAAAAGACATTGACCTAGCCAAGAAAATTGCCTACGTCTATCGTAAGGGCTACGGCAGTGACAACTCAAAGCAAGCCGTATATTTTGCTGAGGAAGCAAAAGTCGAGCTAGAAAAATACTTAGAGATTCGTGAAAGTATATACACTCCAGATAGAGCAGAAGGATCTCTGTTTTTAGCTACTGCTCGTGGTCAAAAGCAAGGAAAAAGGATGTCTAAGCGTGCCGTACAGCAATTGGTTATTAAATATGCCCAAGCGTTTGGCAAACCACAGCTTACCGTCCATAAATTGCGTCATTCCTTCGCCACTAGCTACTATCTTCATAATGATATATATAAAACATCTAGGCAGCTTGGGCATAAAAGTACAGACTCTACACAAATCTATGCCATGCTTAGTGATAAAACGATGGCCAAGGCAATAGATTTTAAGAAAGTGAACAGAGAATAATGTCAAATATGGACTCGTCTAAAATATTATCTATAAATGAACAATGGAGTCAAAATATAAATAAGACCATAGAGAGACTTAAAGATGTCATCACTATGGTCCTCACCAAGTTTGTAAATTTACAATTAATACTTTATTCTTCTGGTATACGAACGATCTGTTTCGTAGGAACATTAAGCCTATTCCAAAGATTTACCGTCGCAATTCCTGTAATTAGTGTAGCCAATCCCTCCTCCGTATAGTGCTTTGTTGCTTCGTTGTAAACTTCATCTGGAACTGGATTTATACGATCATTTATTCGAGTAGCTGCCTCACTAAGAGCAAGTACAGCTCTTTCTGCCTCATTAAAGTAAGGTGTTTCTCTCCAGGCAGCTACAGCAAATAATCTTGTTTCCGTTTCACCTGCAGCTATCGCATTTTTGGAATGAAGTTCTACACATACACTGTCTCCATTGATTTGGCTTGCACGTAAATAGCAAAGAAAAAGTGTACGTGCTGGTACATTGTTTTTTTCTGCAGATGCAAATAAAGCTTTACCTAGATCTTGCAGGGATTCCATCACTTGAGGTACGATCATAACGGGACTTTTCATTCTTGATTGCATATGAAAACACTCCTTATATTTTTCAATTTGAACCTAACTATTAGGCCCTTCACTATTAAGACGTATCTAGATAAACCGAATGTGACAAAGATCGAAAAAGTAATAGCTTTTGGTTTTATGTCACATTACACTAGGATTATTCGTCATTATTTATATAGGTATATTTATTTAATAAAGGAGAATTGGGATAATGAGTAGTCCTGAAACGTTGGCAGAACAATTTGAATCTAATAGGGAACATCTTAAATCCGTCGCCTATCGTATGCTTGGTTCACTGAGTGAAGCAGATGATGCTGTACAAGAGACTTGGTTACGCCTTAATCGTTCAGGTACAGACCAAATTGAGAACCTTCGCGCGTGGCTGACAACAGTAGTTTCGAGAATATGTCTGGATACATTACGCTCCAGAAAAATAAAGCGGGAGGAATCATTAGAAGCTCATTTTACTGATACCTTTGAGAGCTATGATGCAGAAAGCAGTCCTGAAGCTGAAGCTCTACTAGCTGATTCTGTTGGAGTAGCCTTGCTTGTAGTACTTGATCACTTAAAGCCTTCAGAACGTATCACATTCGTCCTTCACGATATATTTTCTATCCCCTTTAATAAAATTGCTTCTATTCTAGGGAAATCTGAGATAGCAACAAGGAAAATAGCAAGCAGGGCGCGTCGACGAGTACATGGCGCAGACACTAGGAAAGCCTCTGATTTTGAGCATAAACACGAGCTTGTGGACGCCTTCTTAACGGCTGCCCGTAAAGGGGATTTTGATCGATTATTGGATGTACTGCATCCAAACGTTGTCCTTAGAGATGATCGCCAAACAGGTACGATCAGAACCACTAAAGGTGCAAAAGCTCTTGCGAATCAAGTCATAGGACGCGCACAGGCTGCACAGATTGCGCTTATAAATGGATCAATTGGAGTCATAGCTGCCCCTTATGGAAAATTGCTGTACAGTATTCAATTTAAAATGACAAAAGAAAAAATTACTGAAATAGACTTAATCTCCTCTCCGACTAGATTAAAAGAGCTTGAGATAGAAGTTGTAAATCTATGAGTCGTAGATCTATGAAAGGATGTAGTTTACGTTCCTATTTATTTCTTCAAAAAAAGTGCTTGGAAAGGGATATTAATCCTTCTTTCCAAGCGCTTTTAATCTGTTCACTCTGTAATTACTATTATGAGTAAACCAACATAGAATAGAACATACTTATTTTCAGTTTATGTTTATAAAAAACTCTTCTGCCTCAGGAGAAGTAGTGATTAACCCCGCCTCATACATCCAGTCTCGTACTTCCTCCCATGAACTGATCTGTTGTGAACCAAACGCCTCACCTTCTCCAGTCATTTTAGGTAAAAGAATTGACATACTCTCCTTTTCTACCTCTTCAATAAGCGGGAAATTGGTTTGATCCTGATTGCTAAGCAGAATAGAAAGGGCTTCATCTGGATTTTGCTGCATAAATTCAAAGCCTTTTCGTGCAGCTCTCCAAAACGCCTCAATGCCTTCCCGCTCTTCCTCCCATGTATTTTCACTAGTCACTAATACAATTTCATTGTAGGCAGGAACACCGAAATCAGTTGGGTTAAAATAACGAGTTTCATACCCCTCGTGGCGAAGCACTGGAACCTCATGATTAATATACGCACCAATAACGGCATCAACATTGTTAGTTACCATAGATGAACCTAGTTCAAATCCCACATCAATCATATCAACAGCGTCTGGATCTCCTCCATCATGACTAATCATGGTATGCATTAATGCCTCGTTAAGTGGAATTCCAGGGTAGCCTAGCTTCAATCCTTCTAAATCCTTTGGCGATTGGATCGGACTATCCTCTAATAACACAATATGATTTAACGGGGAACGCACAATAGATGCAATAGCTTTAACAGGTACATTCTCATTTGCACGTGCCATAATGACATCAGGCTGATAATACAGACCAAGTGTTATACGATCTGCAGCTACTAAATTTAATGGGTCCGTAGGATTAGTTGGAAACTGAATAGATACATTGACACCTTCTTCTTCAAAATACCCTTTTTCCTCCGCTACATATAGATAGCTATGAACGGCATTTGGATACCAATCTAACATAATGCTTACTTCATGATTATCACTAGAGCTACCTGTTTGTGAACATGCAGCTAATACTAAACTCATAAGTAAAAGTAAACCCAATTTCAAGCTCTTTTTCATTTCGTCTTCCTCCATTTTAGAACAACGGCTTCTATTTTTGATACAGCTAAAAACAAAATAATTCCTAGTACAGATAATAATAGGATTGGAGCAAATACAGCAGGTCCATCAAATTGGGTCATCATTCTTCTACTAAAGTATCCTAGACCCGATTGAGCGCCTAACCACTCACCAATTGCTGCTCCAATAACACTCAACGTAACGGCAACCTTTAAACCTGAAAAAAAGTGTGGCAACGCAGAAGGAACACTCAGCTTCAGAAAAATATCCTTTGGACGAGCTCCCATCGTTAAGAGTAATTCCTTATACTCCTTACTGACAGAACGAAAACCATCATACGTATTCACCGCAATAGGAAAAAATGTAATAAGTACGGTAACCGCTACCTTCGCCCATATTGAATAACCGAACCATAAGACAAAGATTGGTGCTAAAGCAATAATTGGGATTGTTTGCGAAGCAATAACCACCGGATAAAATGTACTTCTAGCCCAGCCTTTTAGTGACATTAACGCAGCTAACCCTACTCCAAAAATTAGAGAAATGAGTAAGCCAATTGAAACAATAAGTAATGTGGACGGTAAATGATGGAGCAGTAAAACCTCTTTTAGCTCCCATAACCGAATTAAAATTTGCACAGGGGACGGAATAATAAACTTTTTGTCATAGATTCGTGCCCATATCTCCCAGATCACCAATAAAACGAGGACAAAACTCAGTGCAGCTCCATACTTTTTAATGACGTTCCTCATTGACCATTGCCCCTTAGCTGCTGGATGAGTAGTTCCTTTAGAGCAATAACCTGACCTTGATTCAAATCACGTAATGTCCGTGGTCGATCAAGTGGAACCTGTACCTCCTGCAATTCTTTAATTGGCTTTTGTGTGCAGACCAATATACGATCAGATAAAAAGAGAGCCTCGTCTACATCGTGGGTGATAAACAAGATCGTTTTCCCCCACCTTTCCCACTGCTGAATAAGCCATTCCTGCATAGAGAGACGAGTTATGGCATCTAAAGCACTGAAGGGCTCATCAAGAAGTAGAATAGGAGAACCACTTAGTACAGAACGTAAAAAGGAAACTCTCTGCCTCATCCCGCCAGAGAGTTCAGTTGGGTAACGGTGTTCTGTTCCTGCTAGCCCAAACTCATCAAGTAGGTCAAGCACCTTCCGTTTCGCTTCCTCCTTGCTAACTCCTTTTAACTCAAGGGGTAAGCAAGAGTTTTCCAAAATCGTCCTCCAAGGAAGAAGCAAGTCTTGCTGTGGCATATATCCGACTTGCCCCAACCGATCTTTTTTCCATTGACCAACCATGAGTATTTGCCCTTGTGAAGGCTGCTCTAGACCACTAATTAATCGAAACAAAGTCGTTTTCCCTGACCCACTCGGTCCGATTATGGAAACAAACTCTCCTTTTTCAATACTTAAACTTAGGGAATCTAGTAAATGACCTTGGCTTTCTACTACCCCTTCGTAGGAAAAATCAACATGCTCAAACTGCAAAACCGGTTTACTCATCTACTTGCTCATCAGGCCACATCGTCTCATGGTAAGCCATATCCCAGAACATATACTCGTACCGAGTTGTATTTAAGAAGATTTCCTCCAATCGCTTCAGCTCTTTGGATGATTTACCCTCGGCCAAATCATCCAACAGCTCAATACACCAAGTGGCTAGCTCCCCAAACTCTTCAGAGCTATACATGCTAATCCACTCTCCATAAAATTCATGCTCAGCTGCACCCGGAATTTGACTTAACTCCTTGCCAATCTCCCAATAGCTCCACATACATGGAAGCAGGGCAGCTACCAATTCTGCTAGAGTTCCATTTTGTGCAGAATGCAGCATATAGTGAGTGTAAGCAAGCGTAATAGGAGAAGGCTCTGCTTGTTCAAGCTCTTCCTCTGAGATATCAAATCTTTTCGCATACTGTCGATGTAAAGACATCTCTTCATTTAAAGTAGAATCTAATAGGGCTGCAAATTTCCCCATCGTTTTCGTATCCTCAGACTTAACGGCTCCAATGGCGAAAAGCTTAGCATAGTCGATTAAATATAAATAATCCTGTACCATATAAAAGCGAAATTTTTCTCGATCTAATGTTCCATCTCCCATTCCAGTGACAAAGGGATGAGTATGATTTTTGCGCCAAATAGGCTGTAGCTTCTCATATAAACGTGCTGAAAATTTCATATTAATAGCCTCCTTATTTTTTCGTATGTGTCCATGTATACATGAATATTAAAATAACCTTCGTATAATCCACTAACTGCTGAATGGATACCTGTTCATTTACCGCATGTGCATTCCTTAGATCCCCTGGACCATAAATGGCTGCTGGAATCTCTGCATGACCAAACCAGCCTCCATCCGTCACCGTTGCTGATACATCCTGAATCACAGGTGTCTTCAAAACTCCTTCATGAGTTTGAGCTAAAAGCTGAACAGCACGGTGAGCTGGATCTACCTCAAGAGCCGGAAAAATTTCACCGCGATCCTCAATCATGGAGGAGCCGCCCCATTCAAAAATCAATGGATTCTCTCTTAACCATGGATCTGCTTGGGCGACTAGCTGTAAATGACCTTCAATTTCTTTCATCACTTGCTCATGGGTCTCATCGGGATAGAAATGAACGGTAATCCACAGTCGACATTCATCTGCAATAAAGGCAGCATGCCTACCGCCTTCAATAACGGCAGGATTGATCGTATTGGCTCCAGCGGGACAACCAGGATAACTTTTCATGACTGCCCAATCACGCTCAAGCTCCTGTAGCCCAGCAATAACCTTCATCATTTTCTCAATAGTGCTTGCCCCTTTAAGCCCTCCACCGGCATGGATCATATTTCTGCGTGTGGCATCGTGGAATGTCTGGCTACTTTTAAGCGTTACCCAGCCCGTGATGACTCCTCCCTGACCCTGAATATGAAGATCACTTGTATCCACGACAAGAGCAAAATCAGCTGTATATCCCTTCTCACAGCAGGAAAGTGTTCCAGCCTCTCCAACCTCTTCTCCAACTACAGATTGAAAGGTCAAATCTCCAGGCAATTCAATCCCAGCCTCCTGCAACAATTGAATGGCAAACAGAGCACCAGCTACGCCCCCCTTCATATCCGCAGTGCCTCTACCAATGACAACCCCATCGCGAACAATCGGGGTAAAAGGATCACTTTCCCACACCTCATCCTCACTTACTTCAGCCACATCAATATGCCCATTAATGATTAGACTTTTATAGCTTGAAGAATCCCTCCCCTTCAGTTCACCTACCACATTTGAGTCGCCCGGATAGAGCTCCCATTGTTCCACATCAAAGCGCATACTCTTTAAATAATCTGCAATAAAAGCCTGAGCATCTCCAGTATTCCTAGCAGGCGGTGCTGGAGTTTTGAAACGTACAAGCTTCTCAAGCAAACTGATGAGCTCATCCTGACGATGATCGACCTGCTCGACTAGCTGCTTTAACTGATCTTCGTTCATAAGATATACCTCCTAACTATGTATAGCCTAAGCAAATGTGAACAAACAAAAAACCACTTTCTAGTCAAAGAAAGCGGTCTATTATCCAAAAAGAATATACGACATTCATCCACTTCCCTTACGCTAGCATTACCTAGATCAGGTTCAAGGGTTAAGGTCATAGACCTCTCTCAGCTATTCGCACCCCTAGTGATTCCTATTTTATTCAATTGAAAACAATCTACTTAAGCTTATCACTTTGTCGGAAAATGATCAAATCATTTCCGAGCATCTCTTCCCATAAAAACAACAATCCTTTACGCGAAACCCTTTCCACAAAGCCAACCATTTACCATTCACCCATGCCTAGATTAAATTGCCACTGTATGCCAAACTTGTCTGTTAAGCTGCCATAAAGCTTGCTCCAAAATGTCTCTTGAAGCTCCATCTGCACGTTTCCACCTTCTTTGAGCTTGTCAAATAACGCTTTAATCTCATCCTCACTATCTAATACAAGTGACAGACTAAAGTTGTTCCCTTCTACAAAAGGCATATTAGGAAAAACATCAGAGAACATCATATTTCTTCCGTAAACGTTTAAACGCGTATGCATAACCCAATCCTTTACCTCCTCTGGTAATGGATATTCAGGATTCGGCGGTACCTCACCAAAGGTCATAATTTTAGGCTGCTCAGTACCAAAAACCTCAGCATAAAATTTAACAGCTTGACGGCAGTTTCCCTTAAAGTTTAGATAGATATCTACTGACATACGGATGGCTCCTTTATTGTAAAAT
This sequence comes from Bacillus horti, assembly GCF_030813115.1. NCBI lineage: Bacteria > Bacillati > Bacillota > Bacilli > Caryophanales > Bacillaceae > Caldalkalibacillus > Caldalkalibacillus horti. The sequence continues at coordinate 229,519 of NZ_JAUSTY010000006.1, forward strand.
TTAGGGCTAAATTAAGCATAATACAGCTTTTCGTCTTCAGCTCTATCATATATGATTTCATTTTTCATAGCAATTATACTTTACTATCCATTCTGTTGTCTTTACGAAGAGTTCCTATAAAACCTGATAGCTTAATTCATGTTCATTTTATTTTCATTAGCTAGCTTTTCCAAAAACTCTAGCGCTTCGTCCTCTTTAGGACCACTCAACAGGTTCCCTTGTATAAAATCAGAAGCCTGAGGGTTTCCGCTAGACTCTATTAGAAGAGCAGCTGCTTGTAAATCGTATGGTGTATACCGAAACTCATAGCCATCACAACTAATCAGAGCCCAATATGCCCCAGGTTTTTCTGCATAAGGCATACCTACACTTCCAGCATTAAGTATGCTAATGTTCTCAACACTCTCTTTAAACTGCACGTGTGTATGACCACAAACAACCCAGTCATGAGTAACGTTAGTAAACATAGCTTCAATCCTCTCTTTAGGGGAAAGGGGAGTAAAGATTTCATAATCATTACGAGGAGTAGCATGGCAAAACAAAATATGACCTAACCCCTCAATCGTATACTCTACTTGACTTGGAAGATGAGCTAAGAAATCTCTCATCTCTGGTGAAAGCTTACCAGCAACCCATTCCGCTTCTTCTTTAACAGCTCCAGATAAGTGCTTTGGAAGCTCCTTGCCATCGTAGACTAGCACAATTTCTCTGTCTCCATTACCACGTATATATACAACCTGATCTCCAAGCTTCGATAGAGCTTCTAATGTTTCAATAGGCATTGGACCAAAGATGAAGTCCCCACCTATTACAATTCTATCAGGCTTTACCTCCTTCAATTCCTCTAGAACTGCCTGTAACGCTGGAAAATTTCCATGAATATCATATAAAGCAGCAATTTTCATCTCAGCTTCCCTCCAATTATTTAATCAAGACTGACGTATGAAAAAAACATAAGTCATGAGGTCAACTTACCGCCATCATGCTGTGCAACCCCGTGCGCTGAGAGCTACTCACGGTCTTATAAGGAACTCACTTATTCTAAATGATTAAGTGATAACAACCCCGTGTATTCATAACCAATTGATTCCGTACTAAATCAATGGATATTCCTTTAACCTCTGCTACCTTTTGAATAGCTCTTTCAATCATAAGTGGAGAGGTACGCTGTCCTTCAAAAGGAGCCTTGTATGACCATGGCCCATCCGTTTCAACAAGTAGCTGGCGTAAGGGTACGAGTTCAGCCAATCTCTGATCACGCTCTCTATAGCAAATCTCTGGAGTGACAGATATAAAGTACCCTGCTCCAACTATCTCAAGCACTACGTCCTTCGGTGCTTTAAGCCAGTGAAAATGGGCTTGCTTTATACCTAATTGCTGCAGTAAATCGAGTACAATCTTTGCTTTATCATGTACGGCATGAAGGGCTACGGGCAATTGATTGAGTTGTGCTACCTGCAAGCATCTCGATAAGAAGTCTATGTATTTATCTAAAGAATGTGGTAGCTTATCCAATTCATAATGTGGCAATCCAATTTCACCAATAGCCGTTATTCGAGCTTTTTCCACAGTAACTAAAGACTGCCACTCTAGAAATTCAGCCTCTGAAGGTAGAGGGTACTCGGGGTGAAAGCCAACAGCAGCAAAAACAAAGTCCGGATACCTAGCCTGAAGCTCTAGAGATCTATAGGAGGATGCAAGATCATTGGAGACAGCTATCACTGCCTGACAGCCACCCATCTTCCACTCTTCAATCTGCTCATCAAGCGATTCCTTGTGGTACAAATCTAGGTGAATATGCGCATCAATCATAGCCAACCTCTCCCTACCTTTACTCTAAAAACTTTCCATCCCCATTAAGATTCTCATGCTCACTATCAACAGAATGCCAAACCTGTTTAACATTACCTTCTGAACTAACATAATAAGCATATTGCCAGCCCGGTTCACTTTCAAATGCAACAATAAGATGATAGGGGTTGTATTGACGGTACGTTCTATGATCAATTGCTGTAATGTCCCACTTTTCTTTTGGATATCTATCCTCAAGATAATCTTCTAACATAGTCATTTTTTCTATAATTTGATAATCGATCCAATACGGACGAAACACGAAAAAAGCTACAATGACAAGGGCAACTGCTCCAGTCAACATGTAACCCACTATTTTTCGCTTTCTAAATACGAGCATGAATATAACCAGAAGAATAAGAAATAGACCAACGCTAAACAATATTTCTATAAATGTAATAGGATGCAAGCAACCCTCTCCCCACATCTTCTATTCTGCAAACTTGCCCTCCGAATCGAAATCCGCATCTCTTGGATAATACCATAGCTGCATGACCTCACCGTCAGAGCTAACCGAATACTTATACTCTCTATTAGGCTCATTGTCAAATGTAACGTCTATGTAATGTAGACCAGTTGGGCTATACATCCTATAATCAGACCTTATAACCTCAAACTGCTCACCTGGAAATCGGTCCTCCAGATGTACCTCCAACGTATCTATTCTTTCTTTGACTTGGTAATCGATCCACATAGGGAGAAGGACTAAAACAAAGGAGTAGATGAGTACAGCTAGTACTGAATAAGTCTTGAGCATTTTTCTTCGATCCTTAAAGCTAAGTAAGCATACAAGATAGACAACTAGAGCTAGACCTGTACTTAACATAATTTCAGCAGAAGTGATTGAATTCAACATTCCCCCTCCTAGAAGAAAGATCATTCATTGACAAAACTTTCCTTATCAAAAGCATAACATACTACTCTACTCTATGAACCTCCCGCCACTTAATTTCATTTGAAGTGGGGGTTTCTCAATAAACCTAGTAGAATGCTTCGATGAACAAACCGGTTTACGCTTTGCTCTTTAGAACGAAGTTCTAGAAGTCTTTTTACTAAGCTAGATTGAGCAACAATATGCCTCGCGACATATAGGGGCGGAACAGACCATCTACTACTTCTAGCTAAGCTATCCGTAGATACTTTGTTTTCTTTAATTCAAAATCAAGTGATCGGATTTCACCATAATAGGTTTTGGCATAGAAATTACTAGCCCCATGAATATCCCGGTGTTGCTCATATCCGCACTTACACCTGTAATGTCGAGAAGCAACTTTCTTTCTTCTTTCACAACAAGGACATTGTTGTGAAGTAAAGGATTCGTCATGCTTGTTCAGCTCGATCCCCTCGGCATCAAGCTTGTAGCCTAAGTATTGATAGAGCTTACCAAACATCCAATTCGATACCTTTTGGTTTGTCGTTTGACGGCGAACCTTTTTGTTTTTCTTTTTACGCTTGGAAGTATTCCGCCCGACCCCTTCCACATCACCAAAAGCAACCTCCCTTACCTTATTTTCTAAGCACCAGGCGACGAATTGCTTTGTTGTTTTATGCAGGGCATCCTTTAGTTGATTCGCACTTTTTGAAAGGATATATTGCTTCGCTCTATTATACTTTTTCCATTGCTTCGAGTATTTTTGACACTTACTCATTTTACGCCCTAGTTCTGCTAGCTTCTTGTTTCTAAGTTGGTGAATGGAACGCATTTTACGACCCGTGATGATGACGCTTTCTCCATTTGATGCAACAGCTGCAATGGTATGAATTTCACCCGCATCAATAGCAGCTAGATGTTGACCCTTATTTTCTTTTCGTCCAACACCATCTTCATAGGACATACAAATCATCAACTTTCGATCGAAAATCAATTCAATTTCTTTGACTTCACCTTGTGGTAAACGACCTACCCAAATCACAAGAGGCTTTTGTCTTTGACCCTTCCAATTTCCCATTTTCAACTCTATTTTTCCGTTCTCATGCAGCACAAACCCGTTATTCGCCCATTTCGTGTTGAAGGTCTTCTTTTTCTTGTAGGGGTACTTATTTTTTAGTCCTTTTCGACGCGCTTTCATCGCCGCATCTCTAGAAAATAAATAGTTGTGACACACGGCTTGAATGGATTGAGAGTGGATGGGAAACAACCCTTTTGTTGCTGTTTGTAGTTCACTTTTGGTGATCCACTTTCCGCTTTTAACATGATGGGCTCTAGCTAGTTCCACACAATAATTCCATACTTGACCTGACACGCGATTACAATCAAAAAGCCTATCTATGGTATCTGCACTTGCCACAAAATTTGTTTTTAGACAGCGTAACATCATCTCACCACCAAACATTTGTTCTATTTTTATATTACCAAATTTCTGATTATAGTACAACGATTTTTCTATATATTATCACGAAAAAAAATAAAAAAGCCATTCATCTCCCACCTAAACTCTAACGAGTTTTGAGGAAGGAGAATTCTGGCTGAATTTTGTTAAAACTCTATCCGTTCAAGAGCCTCAGTAAGCGGATAATCCTCAGGCTTTAACTCCAAAGCCTCTCCTAAAGCGAGATTCGCTAGCTGAGAGCCTAAGTACGGTCCAGCTGTAAGTCCAGAGGCACCTAATCCATTGGCTAACAGGACTTCCTGATGTGTAGGAAGAGCACCGAAAACAGGAAGAAACCCAGGGGTAAAAGGACGAAAGCCTACTCTAGCTTCTACGAAAGTGCTAGTCATTAGTCCTGGAGCAACCTCTAACATTTTACTTAAAATTTCCTGCACCCCTCCTGCCGTCACGCGGCTATCAAAGCCCATCTCATCCTCATGAGTCGCCCCCACCACAATCCTTCCTTCACCAAAAGAGAGGAGATACTGGTTAGTAGGAGGCATGATAACTGGCCAATGATTGGTATCCGTTTGAGGCATTTTAAGATGAAGGATCTGTGCCTTCTGAGGAACAACTTTAAAATCATAACCAAGCTCTTTTACACTATCCTTTCCCCATGCACCAGCCGTAATGATGATTCGATCAGCTTCTAGAAAGCTTCCACCTACATTCACACCAAGCACTGTATTCTGTTCCACAACAAGTTGTGCATGTCCACTCATTAACAAACCACCTAGCTTTTGTGTAGCACGAATGAGTGCATCTCTCAGCTCTCTTCCATTGACTCTCGCAGCACCACTAATATGAACAGCCCCATAACTATCCGCTAATGGAGGATAATGCCTTTGGGCCTCAGCAGGAGATAACCGTGTAATCTCACCTATTTCTGGAGCATCCTCCAAGCGTTTATATGCTCGTTCCTCCATCTGCTCTAGCTTTTTTTCATCTGTATGTAAGCTAAGAGCACCTACTTTGAGATAACCTGTATCCGTCTCACCCGCTTCTTCTAGTTCTTTAATTAAAGCATGATAATACCTAGCTCCATTCCTAGCTAACTGATACCAAGCTTTGTTACGCCTTTGAGACAGCCAGGGACACACAATCCCTGCTGCTGCATCTGTAGCCTGACCTACATCTCTTCGATCAACTAACGTCACCATAGCTCCTGCTTTAGCCAAATGGTACGCTGTGGACGCCCCTAAAACTCCAGCCCCAATTACAATATATGTACGCACAACAAACACCCTTCTTTTTCATAAATGGATAAACTAAGTATATCAAAAACCATAACTTTTCTAAAAATAGATCAATTAGCCTTATTAATCAAAAACTTTAGCTTATCATCATTCCAATCATACAATTGTAGAAGCGCCATATATGGATCACCAACTAGTCCTAAAAGCTTGGCAAAAGCTGGCTCCGTTTTAAAGCCAGCTGCTTTAAGCTCACGTATGTATTTCAATCCTTTCGAGCCCATTAGTTGTAGAATTCTGTACTCAATCACCATATGCCTATATCCATTTTGCTGAACAGTTGGAAGCGATTGACCAAAAATCTCAAAGGGCCAGCCTAAGTGTGTAAAATTCACAACAATCCGTTTTATCCCATTCACCGTACTTCTGCTACATACAAAATCATCATATTGCTGGAAGTGAGAGACACAGTGCTTTTCAAAATGTTCAAAATCATGAACCTCACAAATTATGTCTAAATCACTTTCCGGAAGATCAATCTGAATAGGTATGGTACCTACAAGCAATGGATCAAACTTCTCTAAAAGCTCCATAAGCCGCATACTGCGTAATGTCTTATAAGCATCCTTTTGTCTTTCGTTTCCTTTAGCTAAATAGTCAATCTGAGTAAAATCTTGTGATGAAGTAATCATGAAGCATCCATTCCACCCTTCTGATAAAATCATATATGTATTCACAAATTCGCCGACACAAATGGCAAGCATCTTGAATAAGAAGCTGCACGAGGTGCAAACTCAAGATGCTAGTCATCATGTATTACTATATGAAGCGACATTCTACTCTTATTCTACCATATCCATTCATTAATCCTGTTGAAATAAATCAAGCTGATTACCGTACAAATCCTCAAACCCTACACCTCTACCACCAGGAACAGATTTCGGCTCTCCATGAAATACAACTCCTCTTGCTTTCAATTCCTCATAGTCTCGTTCAATATCATCTGTGGCAAACATAATTAAAACCTGATCGGCTCCCTGTTTACCGATTAAAGCCTCTCTTTCAGGAGTGTCAGCCTTGACTAATTCAATAACGGTTTCATTACTTGCACTTGGAGCAACAGTCAGATAGCTCCACCCTGGAGCAAACTCAATATCGGCACAAACGACAAACCCTAATTTTTCTGTATAGAACGCTTTTGCCTCCCCTTGGTCCCGAACAAACACAGTAATCTGAATCGCCTTTGTTATCATACCTCTCACTCATCCTTTCTGAATATAGGCCTCTAAAATGGAATATACAATGGTGCTTTATTACGATACATGTTTTACTTTATCATAGTTTAGAATGTGTAAATTCTTCTCAATTGCTAATTCTTCTATAAATAGAAGTATTTCTATCCCCTAAGCTTAGTGTCATAAAAACAAATATGTATATAAAACTGATATGTTACATTTGTAACTACTCAATCCTTCTTGAAAAAGAGATAATCTATCTAACAAAACAATTCCTTGGAGGTTAGACGATGACAGTTGCAAAAATGAAAAATATAGTGAAGCGTTACGGCTCACACTTAGCCTTAGACAATGTTGATCTAGAGATTCATAAGGGAGAAATTGTGGGGCTGCTCGGCCCGAACGGAGCAGGAAAAACTACTTTAATCCATACTCTCGCAGGATTAATTAAATATGATTCAGGAAGCATTGAATGCTTTGGACAATCACATAAGACCCATCTGCAAGAAATAAAAAAACATATGGGCTTAGTCACTCAGGATATCACTATTTTTGAAGATCTAACGGCAGAAGAAAACCTAGCCTTTTTCGGTGGCATTTACGGTTTAAAAGGAGCCGAGCTAAAGCAAAGAATAAAAGAGACATTAGAGTTCGTTGGACTCTCAGATCAGGCTAAGAAATTGCCCACCAAATTTTCAGGGGGGATGGTACGCCGGTTAAATATAGCTGCTGCGTTAACTCATCAGCCAAAATTTATGATCATGGACGAGCCAACAGTAGGGATTGATCCACAATCTAGGAATTATATTTTGGAATCGGTTCGCAAGCTTCAACAAAACGGAACCACTGTTCTTTATACGACTCATTATATGGAAGAGGTTCAGGCTCTTGCTTCCCGCGTGGTCATTATTGATCAAGGTCATATTATTGCACAAGGAACCATTGACGAATTGGTGCAGCGTATTCAACACGAGGAAAAAATCAAGCTTGAGGTTGGGGAAGCCTCTGATGAGTTAGTGGCCAGACTAGAGAAGCTTGATGGAGTAAAGCAGGTCGTTAGAGATGGGGCAAGGTTACAGATCATCTCTCAGGTTGGTGCAGGAAATCTTGATCGTGCTTTATCTATCGCCAAAGACTTCGGCGGAGTTCAATCTATCACAGCAGAAAAACCTACGCTTGAAGACGTTTTTCTAACGTTAACAGGCAAGCAATTACGCGATGGAGGCGATGCATCATGATGGATCTAAAACTCATTAGGTTCGCTATCCTCCGTATGATGAGAAGTATCCTAGGTCATGTTCTACTGATCGTTGTTCCAATCGCATTAATCTCCATTTTAGGTTTGGTTTCGAGTTACTTAGAAACAGATCAATCTGGACGACCACCTATGGATTGGCTATCCATTAGCTTTGTCTTAGCCTTCCAATTATTTGGTGGTTCATATTCGATGAGTTATATCAAGGAGGATTTGTTAACATCTAGAAAGTGGAGAATGTATTCATTGCCTTTAAATCCTGCTAGCTATAGCTACTCTATTCTTATCGCTAGTACGTTATTTAGCATGATCCAAGGTCTTTGCATTATTCTTTTTACCAAGTTTGTGTATGGTGTGGAGTGGGGAAATTTACTTTGGGTACTCCTTGTCCTTTTTGCCATAGCCATATTATCTCAGATCGTTGGTTTAATTCTAACCTTTATTTTTAAAAACTTTAAACTGGCTGAAAGAGTGCAGGAAGTTTTCGGCATAGGATCTATGATCTTTGCAGGGATGATATTTGGTTTGCCAAATAACTCATTCTTCAACTTTATGTCTACGTACGGAAACCCAATTTCACTTGGACAAAACGCAATTTATGGCATGATGGATGGAGCTGGCACGGGCTTTATTTTACTCAACATAGGTATATTGTTTGCTGCTTCTCTCGTATTGCTTCCCGTAACCCATATATTAGGAAAGAGGAAATTATCATGACTGTATTCCGTTTCGCTTTAAAAAGAAGCTTTCGTGATTGGACGAATATCCTTATCTTTTTTCTCCTTCCCTTCGCCCTTGTTTTTTTACCAAAGAACGAATGGAGTATGATACCGCTTGGCTTTCAATTCTTTGGCGTTATTCTCTTATTTACAGCAGCCAAGCTCGTCCACCTCATTATGCAGGATCGTGTCAAAAAAACGGTGACTCGTATTGCTGTATCGCCTATCAGCCACTTTCAATATCTGTTTCAAAATTTAATAGCTTACTTCATCATTCTCATCGTCCAGTGCTTATTGATGGTCATTAGTGGGATGCTAATTCATGGAGAAAGTCTACCTTCACCCTTTCTATTCTTTATCGTCTATTTCTTTTTCTCATTAAGTGCTCTTGGGTTCTGCTTAGCTTGGACATCTCTGTTTCGTAGTAAAGATGCGTCTGCCCTCATTCTGTTTAGTCTCATCCTCTTGATGTCTATGGTTGGAGGACTATTCTGGACCACGCAAATCATGCCTGATCTTTTACAACGAATAGCCATGTTTTTACCAACCTATTGGTTAGCAGGTGCTTTGGAGCAAATTGGAAGTGGAGCGTCGCTCTATGACATCACTCTTCACCTTTTTGTTTTGACTTTGTTTACCCTTGTCTTTTTGTTTATCGGTAGTCGGACGAAAATGGGATAAGGGCTCTAATAGCCTAAGAAGATAGAATATGATACCATAAAAACGAAATAGAACTTGGCTCAGACACGTGGGCTCCGGGAGGGTTGAATCTGCCAATGAACAACGTAAGACCAGAAACAAGTATGACAATCGCTCGTTTGGCAGGTTTGCTTCTCCTTGGCTTACACTGGTTTATCAGTAACGGGGAAGTAGCAGGCTTTCTCCTGTTACTTATTTTGACTATTATTTCTATTGGTAGGTGGCGGTTTAATTGGCACCATTGGACCATCCTGCTAGATCAGCTTGCTTGCTTCATTTGTGTAGTTTATTGGCCAGAAGCTTGGTATGCCTTTGCGATCCCCGTCTTTGAAGTGTTTAAAGCAGGTAAGCTCATATTCTTGGCTCCTCTATTATTCATATTGACTTACGAAGCTCCTATCACCCTCTTACTGCTTGCCATTCTTACCTTTGCCGGGTTACTAGGATGGGTTATTCGTTGCTGGCATGTACAGCTAACTCAGCTTAGAACGGAATCAGATAATCAAAGACGTGAGCATTACGAGCTACAAAGCTATAAAGAAGAGCTGTTAACAGCCAATGTTGAAGCAGCCCGCTTAGCCGAAATTACAGAAAGGCAACGCATTTCACAAAAGCTACACGATCACGTCGGTCATGAAATCACAGGTGCTGTCTTAGCCCTTCAAGCCTTTGAGCAGCTGTGGAAGGAAAATGATCCTCAAGCTACAGAAATGTTTAGTCAGGTTAAACAGAGAGTGACAAATAGTGCTACTCAGCTGAGAGATACGGTACATAATATGAACCCGGTGAGAGCGTTTGGTATTCACAGATTAGATGAGCTTTGCAGTCGCTTTAAAGCCTGTCCCGTTGAAATGAAGGTTTACGGAGACTTCCAATTAATAGAGGCTCACCAATGGAATATTTTAGAAACCTGTTTGAAAGAAGCACTGACGAATATTATTCGTCATTCAGCTCCCAAGCGTGTAGAGGTTACGCTGGATGTAAGTACACATATCGTTCGATTAAGTATATTTAATGATGGAGTAAATATAGAAAAAGCCAGCCAATCATTCGGAATGGGTCTAAGAAATTTACGTCAAAGAGCCCAATTTGCCGGAGGAAGTGTAACAACGGATGCCAAGGATGGCTTCCGAGTCATTTGTGTGCTACCCATGGGGAAGGAGACTTTGGGATGAAGATCTTAATTGTTGATGACGATTCACTTATTTGTCAGAGCTTAAAGGTGCTTCTTTCTAGAGAAAAGGATATGGAAGTAATCGGTACAGCGCACAATGGTGCAGAAGCCATTCTATGCTGTCAAAAAGAGCAGCCTGACATCATATTAATGGACATTCGTATGCCTGAAATGGATGGTATCCAAGCCACAAGAGAAATTAAGCAGCAATGGCCGCAAATCCGTATTATGATGCTAACTACTTTTCAGGATGAACAGAATATTCGGCTATCACTTCTAGCGGGTGCGGAAGGTTATATGCTAAAAACGACTCAGGTCTCTAGCATGGCTCAGCAGCTTCGGGCTCTTAGCTCGGGCTCCTCTATTCTCGATGCTGATGTTCTTAGAAGCTTAACTCAGCCAAAGAAGAACGATTTAGCAGAGCTTACTCCAAGAGAGAAAGATATTCTTGAGTTAGTTGCGCAAGGATGTTCCAATAAAGAAGTGGCAGAGCAGCTTTATATCAGCGAGGGTACAGTACGAAATGTGCTATCCATAATACTGGATAAATTAGAGCTACGTGACCGCACCCAACTGGCTATTTACTACTGGCGATCAAACTAGATAATTCAGGCTTAATATATGTTCAGCATGTTTCTTAATACCTTTAAATGATTCCTAATTCTTTTTGAATGGTATGCTTATAGTCAATGTACCCTTGGTCGAATCCTGGATCAATATTCTCAAATTTACTCATCTTAAAGGCCCATTCCTTTATTTCATAAACAAAAACACCGTTTTTTACTGCAGGATCATTTTCTGCAAAGCTCTTTGCTTCTTCCAGAGTAACATCTATCACGATAGCTCCTCCAGAAGAATCAGTGAACGGTCCTGCCAAAATAATTTTCTCTTGATTAAATGCTTGCTGGACATATACAGCATGTTCAGGCATATAAGGCTGATTGTGTAGAACTATCCCTTCCCTCCAATTCGGACCTTGACTAAGTAGAATAACATACCTCATAACATTACCTCCCCATTTACATTGTGAAGAAATTCACATAATTCTAGATTATTTTAAATAACCTACTAAGTCAATAATGAAACACTAAAAAAACCGAAGCACTTGAGAAAGTACTCCGGTAATACTCAATGATTAATTAAAAGTATTTGATTTTAGTTAGGTTGTAATTAATCTGACTCAAATTCCTCCATAAAGTGGGAGGCTCCTCCCTGCAAAAAGTGTCGACATTCATGTAGCTTTATCGTTGTAGCTGTTCCCTTCTCCCTATTACACTGACAAAAAGGAGAAATATAGATAAGCCTAGATAGATAAAAGCAGTACCCATCGTAGCTTCACCCGTTACTCCCATAAAATCAAAAGCATGAACTCCATTTAATACCCCAACGTAAATCAAAATTAGGTAAACAATTTCAAAGGCTTTATTCGTTCTAAACCATACTCCTAGTGCTAATGCTAACGAGGGTATAAATAAAGCTCCAATAAACCAAGTAAATAGTCCATTGATATCTCCTACTATTAGATACTTAGTAGCTAAACCTAAGCCTGCTACTAGAGCTAGGATAAAACCAGCTAGCCATGATACAGGTAGCTGTCTCCATAGAATATTAGGGCTTGTAAAAACCATATCCCTAGTACGGTGTTCCAACTCTCTATATCCCATTTTAGACCATAGTAGAATAGGCCAAGTCCAAGCTAGAGGGCCCAGTATACTTTTGCCAAGCTCAAGCTCAACAAAGATCGGTAGCACAATAAGTACTAGGGCAATGATGTACCACCACCACCTCTGTCCTTTAATTAGTAGCTTGAACTCAAGCCATAAAAGTGATAGGAAGCTAAATTGTGTTCGAACCTCCGATAAAGGTGCTGAAACTCCTTTGTTAATGAATAGAGTTACACGTTCTGAGAGCTGACCATTACCAATAGAAATAGACTCTTTAACTTGTTGATTACGATTAAAGAATGATTTTTTTGCTCCATCTTCCTTCCTTATCCTCTCCTTATCAAAGCCCTTAAATAGCCATACGGCAGCAAACAAGACAACTAATGCTAGGAATGCCCAAATAAAGCGACCGAACACAATTTCAGCAGTCCAAGCTACACCAGACCATTCGAACGTTTGCAAGGGCTGTTCAACACTTAGTATCCCGTCAGCCGTACTAACCGGGACATTAGGATATAAGCTAGTAAATCTGTCAATCATACTTGAGTAAAAAACCTCTGTACCCATTGGACTACTAAAAGAAATCGCTTGGTTAAAAAGACTAAACGTTGGAAATGCAGCCGTATTTAAAAGGGCAATCCATAAAAAGAAATAGATGATATTTCCTAACCCTCCCCTAAGAAAAGGGACTGACTCAAACAAAAGTGCTAGAGCTGCCACAAGCAGAATTAAAGGCACAACCATAACCATAGCAGGATAAAAATAATGAAGGAATTGTATGGATGTGCTTTCAAATCTGATCAACTGCATTACGACGGCTAAGGTATAGATAAAGAAAACAATAAGCAGAAGAACCATAACATTACTCAAATATTTACCCAGCATATACCTGACCTTTGATAAAGGTGTTATGGTAATCATCTCTCCAACTCGCGTATAACGATCTCGTTCAATCGCGCTTTTTACTAAATAGAATCCAAATAAAGATAGCATCGTCATCAATGACATAGACACAGTCGAACCAATCCAGGCTGAATTATAGACCCCTCTATAATCATTAAGAACCACCACGGCATACTTTGCATCATTTGGCGGAATAAAGACAAATGCAACAAGCATTGAAGCAAAAATGGTGATCATAAAACCATAGCCTCTAATCCTTTCAAGGAAATCAGCTCGAAAGACATGCCACAGAGTGGATAGACCTTGTCCGATCATAATGATCCCTTCCCCATAGAAGTATAATAGAGATACGCGTCCTCAAGAACCGGAGAAACGGCAACCGCCTCAAGATCTGGGGGATTCTCAGCTACTATCTTCACCTGCAAATGCTGCTCATGACGAACAGTGCTACTAACTAAATACTCCCTTTTTAATTCCTCTGCCCTTTGGCTAGAAACATTCGCGATCCAGACCTTACCCTGAATGCCAGCTACCAAAGCTTCTTGATCTGCATGATGAATAAGAGTTCCCTTTGAAATTATAGCAATTTGGTTTGCCGTCACCTCAACGTCAGAAACAATATGGGTGGAAAAGATAATCACTCGTTCCCTCGATAAATCAGATAATAGCTGTCGAAAGCTAGATCGTTCAAAGGGATCTAAACCAACAGTTGGCTCATCTACAATGAGTACCCTGGGATCATTAAGCAAGGCTTGAGCAATCCCTACACGCTGCTTCATTCCTCCAGAAAAACCTCCTAGCTTTTTGTGCGCATGCTTTGTCAGATGAAGAGTATTTAACAGTTCTTCTATTCTCCTTCTGGCATCTTTACCATGTACACCCTTGATAGCAGCCATATATTCTAGAAACTCCATAGCACTTAAATTAGGATATATTCCAAATTCCTGAGGGAGATAGCCGAGCTGTGATCGAATAGCTTCAGGGTTTTTACCAATATCTCGTCCCTGCCACAGGATTTGGCCAGCTGTAGGCTTGGTTATTGTAGCCAGCATCCTCATCAATGTAGATTTACCTGCTCCATTCTCCCCTAATAAACCCAGCACACCCTCCTGTAATTCTAATGTTATATCTTTAATAGCCCAATGCTCTCTTCCATACTTTTTCCCTACCCCGTTCAGCTCTAGCTTCATAGTAGCTCCTTTCTTATAAGGCCTTAAAAGATCACTCCTGCAAAACAAGTAGCTTAACAAAACACTTGCTTTACAGGAGCGCATCTACCTAAAGCTATCTAAATCAATTTCAAATATAGGCATTTGATTTCTCTATTATTTTTTTGTATATAGGAATTAAATCCTGTACATGAGGCTGACTTAGTATAGAATGATGGTCACCAGATATAGTAAAGTAAGCGATATTTTGCGACATGCTATATGCTGCCCACTCCTGCTCCTCATAGGAAGCGGACTCAGACGCTTTAAAGAAGTAGATAGGTGCTTTTATCTTACTGCTAGGTACATACTCCATTCTTGCTCTATTAAGACTTCTTAGAGCTTGAATCACATAGAGCAATTCTCTGGATCGAATTAGATTAAAGTTTGGAATAGCCTCTTTCATGGCATCTGGTATCATGCTTTTTAAAGAGCTAAGCCTTGCTTCACGATTCTCCAATAATTTCTCAAGTACATAATCCCAAAGCTCTGAGACCGTGCTTATAGTAGATAATTCTTTTTCATAAAAAGCCTTATACTTATTGTTATCCATACCGCTAAGCCATTCAGTAGCGAGTTCCTTCTCCTCTTCAAGATTAAAGGTGGGCAGGTCTTTTCCTTCCTGATGGAATAGGTATGAATCTATTAGTGTCACAGATTCAACTCTTTCATTTTCCTGCTCAAGCTGTCTAGCCATCTCAAAGGCAATTGTTCCTCCAAGGCTCCAGCCTAC
The DNA here is from genome assembly GCF_030813115.1 of Bacillus horti. Taxonomy (NCBI): domain Bacteria; kingdom Bacillati; phylum Bacillota; class Bacilli; order Caryophanales; family Bacillaceae; genus Caldalkalibacillus; species Caldalkalibacillus horti. The sequence continues at coordinate 244,522 of NZ_JAUSTY010000006.1, forward strand.
TAGTTGATAAGGACCATGTTGCTGCTTTTTCTTTATTTGCTGAATATAGTGTGTAGCCAGCTCTTCTATTTGTAAAAGCTGGGGGGCATACCCTTCCATTTTTCTTAAAGGAATTCCCCAAGAAGCAAATTCTTTTGGAAGGCTCGATGCTAAAGGCACATATCCACCTATATCCCCGTTCCCACCATGAATCATATAAATGTTTTTATCTGTTTCCGTTCCCGTTTTTAGGGAAATGATGCTCTCCTGCTCACTTGCCTCTATCACCGTGTCGCTTGATATTAGCTGTGCCAGTTGACGAATGGTTGCCCGTTCAAAAAGAGCTTGCATAGAAACAGAAGCATGAAGCCTATTCGTGATCTCAGATAATAGGTGGATGGCCTTTAAGGAGTGACCACCAATCTCAAAGAAATGATCATCTATACCAATTTGACTTCTTCCAAGCAAATCCTCCCAAATCTGAACAAGCTCCTTCTCTACCTCTGTTCTAGCTCGCTCATATAAATCCTTCATCCCTTCATCTATAACAGGAGCAGGAAGTGCTTTTCTGTCTATTTTTCCGTTTGACGTAGTTGGTAATTGATCTAGAACAACAATTGAAGCTGGAACCATGTAGCTTGGAAGCCTTGACTCAAGAAATTGCCTTATCTCTCGCTTTACATTTGTTTCCTGTTGGAGTACATCTGTTAGCACAACATACGCACACAGCTGCGAGTCTTCATTCGATTCATTTCTTGCTATGACAATCGCTTCTCGGACAAGATCATGCTTTTGGAGCTGAGCCTCAATTTCTCCTAATTCAATACGGTAGCCTCTCAACTTAATTTGGTGATCAGCTCGTCCTATGATTTCTAGGTTTCCATCCCTTGTCCACCTGACTAAATCTCCCGTACGGTACATCCTTTCATCTGGTTTGTATGGATTCGTGATGAATGATTGTGCTGTCAGCTCTGCTCGATTGAGATAGCCTCTAGCCAAACCACTACCAGCTATCATTAGTTCTCCCATTGCCCCCTTTGGAAGCAATCGATTCGCTGAATCCATAACATATACTTGCACATGCTCGAAAGGCTTTCCTATAGGCACCACTGATTTTGATTGAAGCTCACTCAAATCATTTATGTGATAGAATGTCGAGTCAACTGTACATTCTGTTGGGCCATATACGTTAGTCATTCGAAGTGATCCGTGTCTGTAAAGCTGTTTGAGCTGTAAAATTAGATCAGTTGATAGCTTTTCTCCACCTATAAGTAAATGTGGTAAAGTTACAGCTTGCCAGCCTTCATCATCCTCACCCTGCCATTGCTTATACAAAGCATCAACCAATAGCCTTAGATGAACGGGTGTACCATCACTTAGATCTATCCTATGATCTCCATAAAACTCTAATAATCTATGTCCATTTATTCTTGTCTCCTCGTCCGTAATGTGCAGTGTATGCCCCAACGACAGACTAGCAAAAATTTGCTGAACAGAAGCATCAAAGTAATATGGAGCAAGCAAGGCTACATGTAATGGAGCTTCATATTGTTGATAAACCTCCTGGTGTAGACCAGCAACTAATTGAACCACTTGATTATGCTCAACCATAACGCCTTTTGGGTAGCCTGTAGTGCCCGACGTATAGATAACATACGCAAGATGATCCGCATAGTTTAAAGCTGGGTATAGCTCATCAGACCCTGCTTTTAATTCTAAATCATCGAAATAGATGCTTTTAACCTCATCTGAATAATGGTTGTCTAGTGCTCGCTTAGTTACCATGTAATCAGCAGCACTATCCTTTAAGATAAATTGGATTCGCTCGACAGGTAAATGCAAATCAATTGGGAGATACGCAGCTCCAGATTTAAGAATCCCAAGCATACCAACAATCATCTCCACCGTTCGTTCTGTCATTAAAGCTATCACCGCTCCTGGAACGACACCTCGCTCTCTTATAGCGTGAGCTAGACAGTTTGCTCTTCTATTCAATTCATAATAAGTAAGCTGGACAGCTTGGTCTTGCACCGCTATTCGATCTGGATAAGCTTCAGCACACTCTTCAAATAGCTGATGAAGAGATTTACCTTTCAATTTAGCTGCTATAGGACCACGCGAAAGCTCTTCAGGATGAACGATTTCGCCATTATTCTGTAGCTGTTCAAGCTTTTCAGCTGTACTTAGAAGATCCATCTCTTGAAGAGGAACTGTTAAATCCTCTGAAAGCTGCTTTAAGATGTTCACATAATGCTGACCCATCCTCTCAACAGAATCTTTAGCAAAGAGGCTAGTCGCAAACTCAAAAGTGAAGCTTAGCTTTTGATGATGGCGTACCGCCGTCAGTGCTAGATCAAATTTAGAGACAGAGGCAGTAAAGGAATGCTCTTCAGATAAAAGACTGTTGTTGCCAGCACCGTTTAAATCTATTTCCCCATGCTGTTTATCACTATATGGAAACCTATCGATTTCCACTTCATCACTATTTTGCATAGCGAACATCACATCAAACAGTGGATTACGACCGAAATCCCTTGGTACATCTAACTGCTCTACTAGCTCTTCAAATTGATAGTCTTGATGCTCGAAGGCTAGCAATGTAGCCTCCTTAACTTCCTGTAGGAACGCTCCAATTGTTTTCTGCCCATCGATTTCCTGCTTTAGCGCTAGAGTATTAACAAACATTCCGAATATGCGCTTTAGCTGAATATGAGAACGTCCTGCAATTGGCGAACCTACGACTATTTCCTCCTGTCCTGAATACTTGCTTAACAAAACATAATAGGCAGCAAGAAGTATCATGTATTCTGTTGCTCCAGTCGCTAGAGCCACTTTTTTAATCTGTAGTGCTAGATCATGATCGGCTTCAAGGCTTATTCGGTCTCCTTTGTAGCTCTTCACTGTTGGTCGTTTATAGTCTGTTGGAAGCTCAAGGACAGGCACATCATTTTTAAACCTATCAAGCCAAAATTGCTTTTGCTGCTCCATTTGTTCACTGTGGAGCTGTTTATTTTGCCAGACAGCATAATCCTTGTACTGTAGTTCAACAGGTGAAAGGGCTTCTCCAAGGTACAGACTTGTTAGCTCCTCTGTAAACAGCTTTACGGTCTCACCATCAGAAATGATATGATGCATATCAACAAGTAGTAGCTGTTCGTCATCAGAATACCTTATTAGGCTCGCTCTTATTAACGGAGCTTTGCTTAAATCGAACGGAGAAATAAAGCTCTTCATATAGTCCTCTATTCTTTTTTTCCTCTCCTCTTGACTAAGCTGGCTATTAACTGTGACATAGTCTAAAATAAACTCTACTTCTTCATGAATGCTCTGCCATGTTTGCTGTCCCTGTACATGGAACGACGTCCTTAGAGATTCATGTCGATCGATCATCTGTTTAAAGGCATGCTCAAGCTTGTCCTTATCAATTTCACTACCTAATCTAGTGATTAATGGAACATTATAGCCTGTTTCTGCTGCATCCCACTGCTGTAAGAAATACATCCGTTTTTGAGCCGATGATAACGGATAGAACTCCTGTTTCTCTGCTGGAGGAATCGCTTGGTAGGACTGATACCCAGACTCGCTAATATGCTCCCCAAGCTGAGAGATTGTAGGATTTTCAAAGACAGCCCGAATAGACAATTCAATTTCTAGATCCCTTTGGATAGTGGCAGTTAGAGCCATAACCTTTATAGAATGACCACCCAGCTCAAAGAAGGAATCATGAATACCCACTCGTTCTCTACCTAGTACCTCCTGCCAAACTGTGGTCAGCTTCTGTTCAATAGCTGTCCTAGGAGCAATGTAATGGTCCTGTTCTGCCTCTTCCATAGGCTGTGGTAACGCTTTGCGATTTACCTTTCCATTTACTAATAACGGAATTCGCTCTACTTCAACAAAATGGCTAGGTATCATATAAGCAGGTAATTCCTTAGCTAGCTCCTTCTTCATCTCTTGAACAGTAATCGCTTCTTCAGTTACATAATAGGCACACATATACGCTTCATGCTGAGCTTCAAAAGACAACACTACTACATCTGAAAGGCTAGCTATTTTTAATAGATGACTTTCAATTTCTCCAAGCTCAATACGATAACCTCTTATTTTCACCTGCTGATCTATTCTACCCATAAATTCAATGCTGCCATCTGGAAGCCAACGAGCCAAGTCTCCTGTTCGATACATCCTCTTTCCTTCTCTAAACGGATCACCGACAAACTTTTCTTCTGTTAGCTCTGGCAAATTCCTATATCCACGAGCGATACCGTCTCCCCCTACACAAAGCTCACCTGGAATACCAATTGGCTGCACATTCCCCTTCTGATCTAGGATATACGCCGATGAATGACTAATCGGATATCCAATAGGAATCGAACGATTTTCCGCAACATTTTGCACAGGGTACGTTAGAGAGAAAGTAGTGTTCTCAGTCGGACCATAGCAGTTCACAATATCAAGCTTTGGACAGAGTTCCAAAACTCGTCTCACATGATTAGGGGCTAAAACCTCTCCCCCTACTAGCAATCTTCTAACAAGCTGAAAAATGTCTGGCTTCTGCAGAGCGAGCTGATGAAACAATGGGGTGGTTAGCCACAAAGTTGTTATGCTATACTTCCTCAGCGCTTCGCTAAAGCGTTCTGCATGGAGAATAGTTTCCTCAGCTACAATGTAGGAAGTTATTCCGTTCAATAAGGATGTCCAAAGCTCAAAGGTTGAAGCATCAAAGATTGGAGATCCCGTTAGGAGCATTCTATCCTCTTTTTCTAGCTCAAGATAATTCGTGTTCTTGACTAAACGAACCACATTCTGATGCTCAACCATTACACCCTTAGGTCTTCCTGTAGAACCAGATGTATACATCATATAAGCAAGATCATGCACCTGATTCACTAGCTCAAGATTAGTCGTATGCATCTGCCTATTTTCGGCGTCTAGTACTTCTTCCACACATAAAGCAAGAGTTTTATCCGGAACAGCAGGCATAATATCCTGCTTAGTTAAAATAAAGGCAGCACCACTATCCTCTAACATGTAACGAATTCGTTCCTCAGGATAGCTAGAATCAATAGGTAAATAAGCACCTCCAGCTTTTAATATAGCAAGAATCCCTACAACCCATTCAATAGAGCGATCCATCATCAGTCCTACCATTGTATCTGGCTGAATACCTCTTTGCCTTAATACATGGGCTAGATGATTTGCTCTAGCATTCAATTCGCTGTACGTTAATTTTCGATCTCCTTCCACAAGGGCTAGATGGGTAGATCGGTGATCAACCTGCTCCTCAAATAGTTGATGTAAAAGCTTGTCCTTAGGATAATCCGTTTCAGCTAAATTAAAGGCAGTCACCAAGTCAACTTGCTCCTTCTGAGGAATCAACTTCAGATCCTCTACTAAAAGGCTGCTAGCTTCACTTATTTGCTCAAGAATGTACATATAGTGCTGGGCAAACCTTTCCATCGTTTCCTTAGTAAATAAGCTGGTGGCATATTCAAGCGTAAAGAAATAGGATTGATCGGCTCCTATTGACGCTGAAAGGGTCAAATCAAATTTTGAAAGCTCCGTATCAAATTGATAAGGTTTAATAGCTAAGCGATCAGCTTGAGCTGATTCTCCTTTACCAGCCTCTGTATTTGTCTCAGTAGCTCTAGCCTCCACATGCTGATAGGTGAACATCACATCAAAAAGTGGATGGCGTCCAAAATCTCTCTTGATATTTAATTCTTCTACTAGCTCTTCAAATTGATAGTCTTGGTTTTCAAATGAGCTCAAAGCTAGCTCCTTAACCTGTTGAATAAAGGAGAATACACTCTGATCTGAATGAATATGTGTTCTTAACGCTAACGTATTAACAAACATACCAAACACCTTGCTCAAATCAATATGTGGACGACCAGCGATTGGCGAGCCAATGACGATATCCTCTTCTCCCGAATATTTATTTAGTATTAAGTAGTACGCTGCTAGCATGAGCATATATGGTGTTGATTCTGTTTCTACTAATACCTGCTTCAATTTCTGTGATATACGAGGCGCTAGCTCAAAGCTTAACGTTGCTCCCTCATAGCTCTTCATCACAGGTCTGCTATGATCAGTAGGAAGCTCTAATATCGGAACCTCATCAGCATACATAGAGAGCCAGAAATCCCTTTGCTGCTTTAACCGCTCACTCTGAAGCTGTTCGTTCTGCCACACGGCATAATCCTTATACTGTAGAAGATCAGACTCTATATCCCTATTGAGATATAGGGCTACTAGCTCCTGAGAAAAGAGCTTGACCGTTTCTCCATCTGAAATAATATGATGAAAATCAACCATTAATATATATTGATTCTCTCCATATTCCACAAGCTGAACTCTAAATAATGGTGCTTTTGAAAGATCAAATGGCTGTATAAATTCCTTGAGCATTTTATTAATCGTAGGCTTTAGCTGGGTATCTGAACGCTGATTTTCTATAAGAGCATAGATCACCTCAAAGCTCACCGTTTCCTGAATCCTTTGAACTGGAGAACCATCCCTAACATGAAACGACGTTCTTAACACTTCATGCCTTTGAATCATTTCCTTTAAGGCTTGTTCAAATTTATGTTTATCCAGCCTGCCTTGTAGTTCAATGACAATCGGCATATTGTAGCTAGTTGCAGCAGGATTCCATTGCTGCAGGAAAAACATTCGCTTCTGTGCAGAGGATAGCGGATACTCCTCCTGTATATCAGCTTTTGCTATCCGGTAGAAAGTATGATGACTCCCTTCCACAAGCTGCTCAGCTTGCTGACGAATCGTTGGATATTGAAAGACAGAGCGAATTGGGTAATCCACCTCTAATTCCTTATGCAGTAATGACGCATAGGTCATAGCCTTTAAAGAGTGCCCTCCTATTTCAAAGAAATGATCGTCAATGCCAATTCGTTCTCTATGAAATAGATCCTTCCAAACCTCAACTAATTTCCTCTCCATTTGATTTCGTGGAGCTACATATTGCACATCGGACTCCACTAGCATATCTGGTACAGGGAGTGCCTTTCGATCCAGCTTCCCATTAGCCGTTACTGGAAGATGGTCTAGACTAATATAGAAGGCTGGGATCATATATTGAGGCAGCTTTAATTCCAAATATTCTTTGTACACACGAGTAACGTTTGTGTTTGAGCTAGAGTCCAATTTACGCCCCTCTTCTGAAAGCACAAGATACGCTGCTAGCTGCTGCCCTTTTCCTTTTTCGTCAACTGGTAATACAACCGCTTCCTGAATTTGAGGATGCGTTAAAAGCTGCATTTCTATCTCAGCTACCTCAATCCTATATCCGCGTATTTTTACCTGTTGATCCTTTCGTCCCACATATTCTAGATTTCCTTCCTTATTCCAACGAACCAAATCTCCTGTACGGTACATCCTTTGTCCTGGCCTGAACGGATTAGGAATAAACATCTGATCTGTAAGCTCCTTACGATTAAGGTAGCCTCTAGCCACCCCATCTCCGGAAATAAATAACTCACCTATCACCCCTTTAGGAACTAAGCGTAATTCACTGTCTAAGACATACACCTGGACATTTTTTAAAGGTCTTCCAATAGGCATTGTTGCCTTGACAAGACGATTGCTATGGTCTCCTAGTAAAGCATCGGTATTCACATGATACAATGTTGCATCAACGGTACACTCCGTTGGTCCATACACATTAGTAAGACTAATGTGCTGTTGGTTAGAGAGCTGTGAAAGCTGCAATACTTGTTCTCTGGAAAGCTCTTCCCCCCCAATTAGCAAATGTAGCTTTGGAAGATCCTTCTCCCAGTCTTCTCCGGTAGCCTTTTTAAATTCCTCCATCGCTTCTGTAAGAAGAGACACATGGATGGGTGTACCATCCGAAAGATCAATGCCTTCTTCAGCATAAAATTGGAGTAGCCTTCTGCTATTCATTCTAGTTTCCTCATCAGCAATATGCAGACTATGACCAAATAATAGAGCTGCAAAAATCTGCTTAACTGAAGCATCGAAATAATAGGGAGCAAGAAGCGCTACACGGAGTGTAGACTTATACTGAGCATACACGTCATGTTTTAAGCCACTCATTAAGTGAAGAACATTCCGATGCTCAACCATAACTCCTTTAGGGTATCCGGTTGTACCTGAGGTATAAATAACATACGCTAGATCATCAGCCTTGTAAGAAACAGCTAAGTTCTCAGAGCTCTCAGTCCCTTCCTCTACATCCTCAAAATAAACTACTTTGCTTACCTCATCCTCTAGCAAATAGAGCTCTTTTTTGCTGACCAAGCAGCTTGCTGAGCTATCTGTTAATAGATAACGGATCCTTTCTTCTGGATAATCTGGTGCGATCGGCAGGTACGCAGACCCAGCCTTCAAAATACCCAAAATCCCTATGAGCATCTCCACAGATCGATCCGTTAATAAGGCCACAGCATCTCCTTGCTGTACTCCTAGCTTTACTAGCCTATGTGCGAGCTGGTTAGCCTTTTTGTTTAACTCCCCGTAGCTAATTTCCTGCCCAGCTGCTTTAACAGCTAGCTTCCTAGGGTCTTTAGAAGCGTTTTCTTCAAACCAGTGTACGATTGATGTATAGCTACTCCGCTCTGCTTCATCAGTCATTTGAGCAGTCTTATTAAATGTATCCACTAGCTCGATTGTTTCATTTGCTGATAAAAGCTCTACGTCCTGCACACTCTTATCTAGGTTAAGCGTCATGGCTTCAAGGACGGCTATAAAATGAGAGCTAAACTGTTTCATCGTTTCTCGTTTGAACAGACGAGCGGCAAAATTCAAAGTAAATGAGATTTCCTCCTTACTCTCCATTCCAGTAAGAGTAAGATCAAATTTAGAAAGCTGCGTATCAAAATCATACGGCGTTACACGTAATACTGCTTCCTGCTCCTCTCCCATTTGTGAAGAAGTACTGCTCATACTCTGAGCATCAAGGCTATCCAGCGTATGCATAGCAAACATCACATCAAACAATGGATTACGAGAAAAATCTCTCGTTACATGTAGCTGCTCAACAAGCTCTTCAAATTGATAATCCTGATTTTCGAAAGCATCTAGTACGTTGTCTTTAACATCCCTAAGAACAGAAGCAAGCGTTTGAGTAGGAGAGACTCTACTTCTTAGAGCAAGCGTATTGACGAACATTCCAAACACATTTTCTAGGGCAATATGAGGGCGGCCAGCTATCGGAGAGCCCACAACGATATCATCTTGCCCAGAATATCTACTTAGTAAAATATAGTAGGCTGATAGAAATACCATATAGCTTGTTGTTTCTGTACGTATGCTAAGCTCCCTTAGCTTATGAACTAAATCCGGCCTCAAGTGAAAGGACATAGAATCTCCTTCATGCTTTTGAAGAGCTGGACGTGTATAGTCCGTTGGTAAGTTAAGGATTGGAATTTCATCTTCAAATCGGGATAGCCAGTACTGTTCCTGTTGCTTCATCACATCGCTCTCTAGCTGCTGGGATTGCCAAACGGCATAATCCTTATACTGTAAAGCGACTGAAGAGACATCATTTCCTTGATAGATTTGCGTAAATTCGCGAGCGAAAAGCTTTACGGTTTCAGCATCTGAAATAATGTGATGCATATCGACAAGCATTAGCCAGCGATCTTGTTTTAACTCAGTCAATCCAACTCTAATTAATGGTGCTTCATCTAATAGAAATGGACGGATAAATTGCTGTACGACTCTATTGAGCCTCTCCTTATTAGAAGCTTCATCTCCGTCTTCCTCATGCTTTATCAGCTCAATTTCAAAATGAGCTTGATCATGAATTCTTTGAACTGGTCCTTGATCTAGCATATGGAAGGAAGTCCTAAGCGCTTCATGCCGTTCAATGATCTTGATGAAGGAAGCCTCTAATCTTCGTTGATCAACTTGTCCCTCCAGATACACAATAAGTGGAGTATTATATGCTGTTTCAGCAGGACTCCAATGCTGAAGAAAATACATTCTCTTTTGAGCAGAGGACAATGGATAGTAATCCCTCTCATCGGTAGGGATTATTGAATATCGTGCTTGTTGCTTAGCCGTTTGCATATATTCTACCTGCTGTCTTACAGTAGGGTACTGAAATACGGTACGGACTGGAACTTCAAATTGAAGCTCGTCCTGTATAATCGATACAAATGCCATAGCCTTTAACGAATGTCCTCCTAGCTCAAAGAAGGAATCGTCTATACCTACCTTATCTGTCCCTAGAATTCTTTGCCAAATGTTTGCTACACTCTGCTCTAGTGCATTTCGTGGGGCCGTATAGCTATGCTCTCTATTCATTTTTTGTGGCACCGGTAGCGCCTTTCGATTCACTTTTCCATTTGCAGTGAGAGGCAACCTTTCCAATTCCATGTAATAGCTAGGAAGCAGATAATCAGGTAGCTCCTTAGAAAGGTACTCCTTAACAGCTAGACGATCAAGCTGATCCTTGACAACATAATAAGCCGTTAGTTCAGCCTGCTCATCAAGGATAACTGGCACTACAACAGCATCTTTGACCTGAGGATGCTGCATAAGCTTACTTTCAATTTCTCCTGTTTCAATACGGTATCCTCTGATTTTAACCTGCTGATCCATTCTTCCTAAGAATTCAAATGTACCGTCTGGCAGCCACCTCGCTAAATCTCCTGTTCTATACATCATTTGATTAGCCTGATATGGATCTGGGACAAACCTCTCCTTGGTTAGCTCCTCCTGGTTTACGTAGCCTCTCCCTACTCCATCTCCCCCGACACATAATTCACCTGGGACACCGATAGGCTGACTTCTGAGCTGCCTGTCCAAGATATAGGCTGTGGAATTGCTAATTGGTGTACCGATTGGAATAGATTGTCCTTTCGTCACCTCTTTAATCGGGTAAGCTAAGGAGAACGTAGTATTTTCTGTTGGACCATAGCAATTCAGTAAGCTAAGCTCAGGACAGACTTCTTTAACCCGCTGAATATGACGAACGGAAGCCACTTCTCCTCCGATCAGTAGCTGCTTGATCGACTTAAACAAATCAGGTCTTTGCTGTGCAATTTGATTAAATAAAGGAGTTGTGAGCCACATCGTTGTAATACCATATCCGGCTATAGCTGATTCTAATTTGTTAACATTGAGGATGACATCCTCATCTACAACATACAAGGTTAAGCCATTAAGTAGCGCACCCCAGATTTCAAACGTACAAGCATCAAAGGCAATGGAGCCTGTCTGTAAAATGCGATCATGTTCATTAAACTGAACATAATTAACATTTTTCACAAGTCTATTCACATTCCTATGCTCAATCATAACTCCTTTTGGCATACCTGTAGATCCAGATGTATACATCACATAAGCTAGGTCCTGTGAGGAGTTAACTAGGCTTGGATTATCATCTTCAACACGATCATGTAATTCTGTAAAATTATCTTCCTCATCCATATAAATGAATGTACAAGGAAGCTCCTCATCAATCACGAACGTTCTCTTAGATAGAACCCAGCTTACCTTACTATCCCGTAGCATATAATCTATACGCTCGTGGGGATAGCTTGCATCGATTGGGAGATAGGCTCCACCAGCCTTCAAAATCCCTAGGATTCCTACAATCATTTCTGCTGAACGATCTGTTAAAACCCCAATCACTTCCTCTGGCTTAACACCACGGCTTCTAAGAGAGTGAGCTGAACGATTAGCTTTAGCATTTAAATCTTTATAAGTCAGACTCTGGTCATGGACGACTAGAGCCACCTTTTCTGGATTTCGTTTAACCTGCTCTTCAAATAGCTCTTGAATAGCTTTTTTATCTGGGTATGGTGCTTTCGTTTGATTGAAGCTTAATACGATTTCCTCCTGCTGATCTACAGAATGTAGCTCTAACGTATCAATTTGAAGAGTTTGGTCTGTCAGCATTTGCTCAAGGATATATAAGTAATGCTGCGCCATATTCTCAATCGTTTCTTGCTTAAACAGATCTGTAGCGTATTCAATGGAAAATTCCAGCTTACGACCAACGTGATAAATAGCCGTTAAGATCAAGTCAAATTTTGCAACCTTCACATCAAAATCATACGGCTTAACGACTAGGCCTTCTGATTGCTCTACAACTTGGTGGTCTGACTCATCCCCCACTTCTGATTCTTGAGCAACATTCCTTTGCCCAGCATTTTGCATGGAAAACATCACGTCAAACAACGGATGACGACTGCTATCTCTAATAACCTGCAAGCGGTCAATCAGCTCTTCAAACTGATAATCCTGATTTTCAAAGGCATGTAGAGCATGATCCTTAACCTTCTGAATAAAAGAAAGTATAGTTTCCTCTCCATTAACTTGGGTACGAATAGCTAACGTGTTAACAAACATTCCGAGTACGGTCTCAAGCTCAACTTGCTGTCTCCCTGCTATCGGTGATCCGATAACAATATCCTCCTGTCTAGTATATTTATGCAGTAGAATATAGTAGGCAGATAATAAGAGCATATAAGGCGTTGCACCCGTTTCAACAACCACTTTATCAAGCTTTTGAACAAGCTGCTGTGATAGCTCAACTCCTAAGGTTGCTCCATCATAGCTTTTGCTTCTAGGACGTGCAAAATCAGTTGGTAGCTCTAACACAGGAATATCATTAGCGAACTGAGTTAACCAATACTCTTCCTGGCTGCTCATTGCTTCTCCATGAAGCTGATTATTTTGCCACACCGCATAATCCTTATATTGGAGAGGCTTTGTTGTTAAGGATTGTCCATCATACAGCCTTAACCATTCATCTACTAATATCTTGATAGATTCTCCGTCTGAAATAATATGATGAAAATCAGCTATTAGAAAATGTGATGTAGGCTCAAGACTCAGCAAGCCTACTCGTACTAATGGAGCCTTAGTTAAATCAAATGGACGTACAAATCCAGCTAAATGCTCTTCAAGCTTTTCTTTTTTAGTTCCTTCATCCGCATGCTCATCTAGCTCTAAATCCAGCTCTTCAATCGTAAATGTCCAACTGTCATGAATACTTTGAACCGGTACCCCATCACTCATATGAAAGGAGGTTCTCAAAATTTCATGTCTTTGAATTAGTTGATTGAAGGCCTCCTCCAAACGTTTTACATCTAAAGCTCCTTCGATGAATGTAACCCCCGGGACATTGTAGCTCGTTTTTGTAGGCTCAAGCTGCTGTAAGAAATACATTCGTTTCTGAGCAGAAGATAAAGGATAAAAGCTCTCTTTTCCAACCGTATTTATTTGATAGGCCTCTTGTTGATTCGCTTGCTTCAAATACTCATATTGCTGGCGTATTGTAGGATGCTGGAAAATACTTCGAATCGGCATCCTCATTTTTAAATCACGCTGTATCATGGAAGCTAAAGTCATCGCTTTTAATGAATGTCCACCTACCGCAAAAAACGAATGGTCAATACTTACCTTCTCAACATTCAAAACCTCCTGCCAGAGATTGGCTAGCTTTTGTTCCGTTTCATTCCGTGGAGCGATATAACTATCGCTACTCGCTAAATGTCCTGCTTGAGGCTGAGGCAATGATTTTTTATTTACCTTTCCATTTGCCGTAAGAGGTATTTGAGAAATCTCTACCATATAGGTAGGGATCATGTATTCAGGTAGCTCCTTTTCCAAATACTCTTTAAGCTTGTTAGCTGAAATGCTCTCTCTCAAAACAAAATAGGCACATAAGCTTACAGCCATAGAGTCTGTATGAACAGGTAACACTACCGCATCTCTTATAGAAGGATGACGAACTAATAGGCTTTCTATTTCGCCTAGTTCAACCCTAAATCCACGTATTTTAACCTGTTCATCCATTCTTCCCATAAATTCTATGCTACCATCTGGAAGCCAGCGTGCTAAATCACCTGTCTTATATAATTTTTCTCCTTCAAGATAAGGATCCTGGACGAACTTCTCCTGAGTTAGCTCAGGTCGATTTAGATAACCACGACCTACACCATCTCCTCCCAGACAAAGCTCTCCTGGAACTCCAATAGGCTGGATATTATGGTTAGCATCCATGATATAGGCATACGTATTATGAATAGGGTAGCCGATTGGTATTGGCTTATCTATCTCAATCTTATCCACAATTCGATAGCAAACGGAGAACGTAGTGTTCTCTGTTGGACCATATCCATTAATGATTGTTAGCTCCGGACATGCCTCTTGTACCATTTGAATATGGGCCTGGGACAGGACATCTCCGCCTACAATCAGCTGTTTAACTCCAGAAAATAAATCTGCCTTTTCCTGAGCAAGCTGATTAAAGAGTGGGGAGGTTAACCACATTAATGTAATATCATTTTCATAAATAGCCCGACCTAGTTCACTAGCATTTAAAATGGTATTTTCATCTACGATATAAAGGCTGAGCCCATTTAATAATGCTCCCCATATCTCAAAGGTACTCGCATCAAATACAGTGGAGCCCGTTTGGAGGATTCGATCTCCCTCTGAAAACGTGACATAGTTTGTATGTTTAACAAGTCGTATCACATTTTGGTGCTCAATCATGACACCCTTAGGCTTTCCTGTAGAACCAGAGGTGTACATCACGTAAGCTAAATCACGGTGATGGTTCTTACTAGGTGGATTCGTAGCTGTATCTGTGAATGCCTTCCATTCATTGAGAGAGATCATCTTGATATCCTGCTCTAAGCTAGCCACTATATCATTTAAAGCTACAGCAGAAGCTACATTTGATGCTTCATCCGTTTCATTAGTTGTTTCATTGACCAAGATGATCTTGACTGCACAATCTTGAAGCATATATTGAATACGTTCAGCTGGATAGTTCGGATCAATTGTCAAATACGCTGCCCCTGCCTTTAATATCCCAATGGCCCCTGCGATCATTTCAATAGAACGTTCAGCAACTAACCCAATTTTTTCTTCCTTCTCTACTCCCTGCTGAATAAGCTGATAGGCAATCTGATTTGCTTTTTCATTTAGTTCAAAGTAAGTCATCTTACGCCCTTGACTAACAAGTGCGATCTGATCAGGCCTTCTTTCCGCCTGCTCTTCAAAAAGCTGCTGTATAGTCTTTTCCTTAGGATAATCAACCTGTGTTTGATTGAAATCAGAAGCAAGCTGTACCTGTTTCTCAGTCCTTAAAAGATAGATATCCTGTAAAAGGGTATGCTGAGACTCAACGAATTGCTCTAAAATGAAAGTATAGCAGCTTGAAAGCCTCCCTATTGTTTCCTCGGTAAACAAGCTTGTAGCATATTCCAGCACAAAGCCATACTTCTCTTGTGTCTCAATAGCCGTCAAAATCATGTCAAATTTGGAGGTGGTAGTCATACTTTCATACGCTTCAAAGGAAAACTGTGTTCTCTCTGCCTCCTGTCCTGCTTTAGCAGAAGCTCCATTCTCCATAACAAACATCACATCAAACAGTGGATGACGGCTAAAATCTCTAGAAATGTTTAAACGATCTACTAATTCTTCAAATTGATAGTCTTGGTGCTCAATAGCTCCTAACAGTATTTGCTTCACATTATGAACAAAGTCTGCAACAGAGAGCTGAGCGTCTACCTGTAATCTAAGCGCTAATGTATTGACAAACATACCAAATACTTCTTCTAAATCTGCATGCGTTCTCCCAGCAACAGGAGTCCCAATAACTAGATCATCCTGCCCAGAATATTTATGCAGAAGTAAATAGTAAGCTGCTAGAAGAATCATATTTGAGGTTGTCCCTGATTCAATGCTGATCCATTTTATCTTCTGTGAAAGCTCAGACCCTAGTTCAAAATAATACGTATCTCCCTCGTACCTTTTAACTGCTGGTCTCGGAAAATCAGTTGCTAGCTGTAAGAGTGGAGCTTCTTCCTGGAAAATAGAAAGCCAGTACTCCTCCTGCTGCTGCATTCTGCTTTTTTGAGAGGGTTCGTTTTGCCATTGAACATAGTCCTTATATTGTAATTTTACTGCTGGTAAGCCTTCCCCATGTAAAAGTCGAGTAAACTCATTCACCAGAAGCTTCATCGTTACACCATCTGAAATAATATGATGTAAATCAACCATGAGCACTTGACGTTCTGCTTCTAATTTAATAAGACCAACTCTTACTAATGGCGCATCACTTAAGTCAAATGGACGAATAAAAGCGGCAATGGCCTCATCTAACCTCTCTGTAATGGTTACATTCAGCTCATCTACAGGAAGCTCTATTTCCTCTATACTTAAGCTGAATGTCTGATGAATTTTCTGTACCGGATGCTCGTCATGCATATGAAAGGACGTACGAAGAGCTTCATGTCGGTTAATTAAATCAGTTAAAATCCTATTTAGCTGATCTATTTCTAGCTTGCCATCAATATAGGTTACGGAAGGAATGTTATAGCTCGTTTCAGTTGGATCTAGCTGTTGTAAAAAGTACATTCTCTTCTGCGCAGCTGACAATGGAAAATATTCTTTATCCTCTGCTGGTGCAATAGCAAGAAAGGAAGCTGTCCTGCTTTTCGCTTGGCTAACCTCAGCAAGCTGACGAACAGTTGGATATTGGAAAATCTCACGTAATGTAAGCTCAATATTTAATTCACGATGAATATGAGCAACTAGGGTCATTGCCTTAAGCGAGTGACCACCAATCTCAAAGAAGTTATCATGAATACCAACCTGACCAATCTCTAGAACCTCACCCCATATTTTGGCTAATGACAGCTCACTGCTATTTCTTGGAGCTACATACATACCTTCACTTACCACTTGCTGAGGCGATGGTAGCGCCTTGCGATCCACTTTTCCATTAGATGTAATTGGAATATCATCTAATGGGATAAAATGAGCTGGTACCATATAGCTAGGTAATTGGTTGAGCATATAATCTCTTAATTCTGTCCGTCCAAACGAAGAATCAACAGCATCCTTTTGACTAACAAAATAGGCACAAAGCTCCTGATCCCCATACTTATCTGTTCTAGCTAGAACAATAGCATCCCGTACAGCTGGATGTTTAAGAAGAAACGCCTCGACTTCAGCAACCTCAACCCGATGTCCTCTGATCTTAACCTGGTGATCCATTCGCCCATAATACTCCATCTCACCATTGCCAAGCCGCTTAACTAAGTCTCCAGACTTGTACAATCTTTCCTCCGGACGATAAGGATTTGAAATAAATCGTTCTGCTGTTAGCTCCTCTTTGTTTAAATAACCTCTTGCTACCCCTTCTCCTCCTACATAAAGCTCTCCAATAACTCCTGCTGGTACTAATTTCTGATTATGGTCAAACACATAAGCTGTTAAGGTAGGAATTGGCTTTCCAATATTACTTATATTCTGCGAGATTTCGTACTCAGTAATGTCCTTGTATGTGACATGCACCGTTGTTTCAGTAATTCCATACATATTAATTAGCTTCGTTTGAGGATAACGCTCATAGAAGGACTGGAGCATAATCGGTTTAAGCGCCTCACCGCCAAAGATTACATATCGAATAAATAGAGAGGCTGAAAGCTGCTCTAGCTCTTGAACTAACGGATAAAAGGCTGTTGGTGTTTGATTCAAAACAGTTACCTTGGAATCAATTAGTAGCTGAGCAAACCTTTTCGTATCCTGCGCTACTTCCTTTGGCACGATAATAAGCTCTCCACCATAGAGTAGAGCTCCATACATTTCCCAAACTGAGAAATCAAAGCAGTAAGAATGGAATAATGTCCAAACATCCTTATGACTAAAATCAAACTGAAACCTATCGTTAAACAATAAGCGGACAACATTTCTATGCTCAATCATTGTCCCCTTTGGTTTTCCTGTCGTACCAGACGTATAGATAATATAGGCTAAGCTTGAAGGCGTAGCTAACTCAGATGGTAGAGTCCCGTCGTATTCAGAAGCTAAATTCACTGGTGAAAAATTAGCATCTAGATCAATCACAGTGCATGAATGCTTTGTATTTCCTTGAAGTCCTTCTTTCGTCACTAACCATTCTGCCCCGCTATCTTCCAGCATGTACCTGATTCTCTCTTCAGGATAGTCAGGATCTATTGGGAGATAGGCCGCACCTGCTTTTAAAATAGCCAATATCCCAATCATCATATCCATAGAACGATCTGACATTAGGGCAACAATTTGATCTCGCTTTCTCCCAACCCCATTTTGCCTTAAAACATTAGCTAATCGGTTTGCCGTTTCATTTAGCTCTGTATAAGTCATTTGATATTCTCCATCCCTTAGAGCTATTCGGTCAGGAAATTCGTTGACACGTTCTTCAAAAAGCTGATGAATCGTTTTATCGCTTGGAAAGCTCGCTGCAGGCTCATCAGTTGAAAGCAACTCATGCTTTTCCTCTTTCGTTAGCATATCAGCATTCTTTAATGGAACGTTTGGTTGGCTAACAAGCTGCGTCAGCAGCTCAATATAGTGCTTACTCAGACACAGCATTGTATCCTTACTGAATAACGCAGTGCAATATTCCAAAGTAAAGCGTAGTGATTTTTCGACCTCAATGGCCGTTAGGGTCACGTCAAATTTAGCATGCTGGTAGTCCAATTCATACGGAGAAAACGTCATATCCACCTGCTCAGCAACACTGCTCTGAGCTAAATTTTGCATGACAAACATCGCTTCAAATAATGGATTTC
This sequence comes from Bacillus horti, assembly GCF_030813115.1. Taxonomy (NCBI): domain Bacteria; kingdom Bacillati; phylum Bacillota; class Bacilli; order Caryophanales; family Bacillaceae; genus Caldalkalibacillus; species Caldalkalibacillus horti. The sequence goes on from NZ_JAUSTY010000006.1 coordinate 263,067, forward strand.
TGTTTATCTCTCTTGGAATATTAAGCCTTTCTACTAAAGTCTCAAACTGCACATCCTGATTTTCAAAGGCCTTTAACGTCTTCTCCCTAACTCTGTCTAGATAAGAATGAAAGGAAAGCTCTTGATCAACGGTTGTTCTTAAAGCCAGTGTATTAACAAACATCCCAAATACATGCTCAAGATCGGCATGAGATCTTCCTGTTATAGGCGTACCCACAACGAAATCCTTTTGTCCTGTATACTTATAAAGCAGAACATTAAAGGCAGCTAGTAGAATCATAAAGGATGTTGCTCCCGTTTCAAGAGACAATTGCTGTATCCTATCGTTTACGGCTTCATCAAGCTCAAAGTCAAACGTTTCGCCCTCGTAGCTTTTAACTGCTGGCCGAGGAAAATCTGTAGCAAGCTCTAGCACTGGAAGCTCTCCGGTTAATTCCTCTAGCCAATAATCCTCCTGTGCCTTTAAAGCTTCCTGCTGGATCTGCTCATTTTGCCAAACCGCATAATCCTTATAATGAATCGATAATTCCGGAAGCTTTTCTCCCCTATACGCTTGCATAAACTCAGCGACAAATATATTCATGGTTACCCCATCGGATACAATATGAGGCATGTCTAGCATTAGAACATACGTGGTTGGAGTACATTGAATAAGTCCTCCTCGAAGAAGAGGAGCTACATCCAATTGAAAAGGACGCATAAACTCCTGAACAATAGCATCAACATTTGCTTTCTGCTGTGCATGATCTAGGTCCGAATCTAACTCATTCCACTCTAATTGAAAATGTGCTGTAGAATGAATTTGTTGCATAGGCTGTCCGTCCACTAAGTGGAAGGAAGTGCGTAATGCCTCATGTCTGTCGATCATTTGCTGGAAGGCGGTCTGTAGATCCTCCTTCCTTAGCTCTTCCTTCACCTGGATATACGTAATCCCAGGCATATTATAGCTCGTTTCTGACGGATCCCATTGCTGTAAGAAGTACATTCTTTTTTGTGCTGAAGATAGAGGATAAAAGACTCGTTTGGCGGCTGGTTCAATGCTAGCAAATGCCTGACGAGATCCATGTCCTAGATAGAAGCTCTGCTCTCTAATCGTTACTTGCTTAAAAACCTCACGTAGAGGGAGCTCCATTTCAAGCTCTCTGCGTATTCTCGAAGAAAGAGTCATCGCCTTTAGAGAATGACCTCCTAGCTCAAAAAAGGAATCGTCAATCCCCACCTTTTCTCTTCCAAGAATATCCTTCCAGATTTGAACCAATCCTTGTTCCAGCTCCGTTCTTGGTGCCACATATGTCGCCTCTAAAGCTAAACTAAGCTCAGGCTTCGGCAACGCTTTTCGATCTACCTTTCCATTCGGAGAAAGGGGGAGTTTTTCTAAAAACATGATGTGAGAAGGAATCATATATTCTGGGAGATATTGACCTACATGAGCCTTTATTTCCCTTGCTTCTAGCTCCATTTTGCTATCTATATAAGCACTTAAATACTTGTTCCCTTGCTCGTCCTCCAAATCTAACACGACAGCTTCATTGACTAAAGCGTGCTCCACAAGTGTAGCTTCAATTTCACCAAGCTCAATTCGAAAGCCTCGAATTTTAACCTGATAATCCTTTCTACCGAAAAATTCAATGCTTCCGTCTGGTAGCCATCTGCCTAAATCTCCTGTTTTATATAAGCGAACCCCTTTTTCAGTAGTAAATGGATCCTCCATGAAAACGTCTTTTGTTTTATCAGGCTGATTGAGATAGCCACGTCCAACACCAAGACCGGATACACAAATCTCTCCCATAGCTCCTATTGGGAGTAGCTTCATCTCTGGACTTACAATGTATATACTTAGATTTTGCAAAGGAGAGCCAATTGGAATAATATCCGTTTTCGGAGGCTCGCTCATCGTATACTGAGTAATGTCATCTGCTGCTTCGGCAGGTCCATAGGCGTTAACCATTTTGATCGTAGGGCAGCTTTCAAACCAGCGTTTAACAATCGCTGGCTTTGCCGTCTCTCCAGTGATCATTAAGTACTCTAAATTTGTTGGTGTTACACCACTCTCCTCAATATAATCAAGCATGACACTTAAATAGGCAGGTACAACCTCTAGGATTGTGACCTTATCTTCAATCATCTGATTAGTAAATTGAGCAGGCTGTTGAATGATGTCATTTGGGTAAATGGCTGTGATGCCACCTATCGTTAAAGCAGCAAAGAACTGCCATACTGAAATATCGAAGCAATGACTTGCATTTTGAGCCAATACGGATGATTTACTCATTTTAAGCTCGTCGATTTCAGCTATGATATGGTTCAGCATGCCCAGATGCTCAATCATTGTGCCTTTTGGCTTCCCTGTTGATCCTGATGTATAAATGACATAAGCAAGATCATGCTGGGAAGCCTCAAGATCAAGGTTCCCTGAGCCCTCCTCCTCTAGATCTCCCTGCAATTGATCTAAGAGCACAGCTTTAGTAGAAATCTCTTCCTCGGAATAATTCCAGTGCTTTGAGAAGCTTATGACAAAGCGAGCGTTAGACTCCTCGAGAATCGTTAGAATTCTTGAGGTTGGGTATTCAGGATCGATAGGGATATAAGCCCCTCCAGCCTTCCAAATAGCAAGAATTGCTTCTAGCATTTGTGGAGAACGATCCATTAAGACCCCTACTAATTCCTCATGCTGACTCCCTATTTTTTTAAGATGTCTGGCTATCTGATTTGCTTTTCTATTTATTTCTTGATAGGAGATTTTTTTATCCCTATAATAGACAGCCGTTTGATTAGGGTTATTTATTGCCTGCTCCTCTATTAATTGGTGTACGGTAAGCTGAGGAAGCTCAGCTTTTTTATAATTGAAGGAATCTATCGTTTTGCGTTCAGAAGGTGTAAGGATGTCAATATCAGCTATTTGGATTAGAGGGTCTACTGCGACCTGAGCTAGAATGTGCTGAAAATGACTAGCAATCTGCTTGATCATGCTAGCTTCATGGATAAAAGAATTATAGCTAAATTTTACAAAAAGCTCCTTACTAGGGCCAATCGTCACATCAAAGTCATAGCTCGTCTGCTCAAACGCTTCAAAATCATTGATCTGAAATTGTAGCTCCTCGAGTTCCGTGCTTGTAGCTGCTGAGCTTTTTTGAATAGGCACATTCTCAAAAACTAGAATATGGTCAAACAACTGCTGCTTTAATATACTTTTATTTTGAATCTCATATAAGGGAACAAAGCTATGCTCCTCAGCTCCTAAAGCCCCTTGCTGAACCTCCTTAAGCAAGTCTGTAAATGCCCCTTCCCCACTCTTTACTCGGACAGGAATTGTATTAATAAATAGACCCACCATCTTTTCAATACCTTTAATGGAAGCAGGCCTTCCTGAGACAACAGCTCCAAAAACCACATCATCTGTGTGATTATACTTCTGTAGGAGGATAGCCCAGGCTGTTTGCACTAAAGTATTAAGAGTAACGTGTTGCTTCGCTGCAAGCTGAATAAGCTGTGAGGTTAAGACCTCACTTAAATAAAAGGAAAATTGCCCCTGTTCATAACGCTCTCTCTGAGCATGATTTTTCCACCTTGGCAAAGCGGCTTGCTCATTATAGCCTGAAAGATAGCTCTCCCAATACGTTAACGCCTCATCACGATCCTGCTCCTGTAGCCATTGTATATAGCGGCTATACGGCACATTTTTTTCTAATTGGACCGATTGCCCTTTTTTCTTGCTCTCATAGATGCTCATTAATTCATTGAATACTGTACTTAAGCACCAACCATCCATGACGATGTGGTGATAGCTCCAAATCCAAGTGTAGGAATGATCTCCCGTTTTGATTACGGCTAGACGTGTTAAAACATCCTTTGCTAAATCGAAGCTTCTCTCTCTATCCTCCAATTTATATTGTTGAATAAAAGAGAGCTTCTCCTCTTGAGCGATATCCGTAATATCCTGATAAGCTACAGTTATCTTTCTCTCTCGTAAAACAACCTGTTGAGGCTGCTTAACTTTGTCTACAATAAAGAGACTTCTGAACACCTCGTGCCGAGCGATGACCTCGTTTATGCTTTCTTCAATCAGAGAAAGCTCCATATTTCGATCTGTAATGTCAAAAACGAATTGTTCAAAATAGGCATTTGATTTTTTATCTAGGAGTGCATGAAATAATAATCCTTCCTGCATCGGAGATAATGGATAAATATCTTGGATTTTACTCTGCTTGCTCATGTCCAACCACCACCTATTCTAATCTAATGAGTTTACAATGTCTGCGATACTGTCTAGGTCTTCGAGTGACAGATCCTTGTTGCTAAAATCACTTACTGTCTGCTCGGCTTCCTCCTGTTGTAGACAATAGTCCATAATTGCTACTAAATGGGAGCGATAAAGTTGGAGAAATGCTTGTATTTCCTCATCACTGTACTCCTCTATACTATAATTTAAGGTCATAACCAGTTGTTTTCCCGTTACCATAGCACTAAAGTCTAAAGAAAAGCTTCTCTCAAGAGCTGGACTTATAGAGTGTCCCATCGATAAAGATGATAGTTGAATACCATCATGACCTGATGGTGTGTCGAATTGGTCAAATTGACCCAAATAATTAAAGCTAATGCTAGGCAATGCTGTAAATTCTACACCTGCTTTAAGCTCTTTCGACGTTAAATGCTTCAGAATGCTATAACCTACACCTTTGTTTGGAACCCTATGGAGAGTATCCTTTACCCTCTTAATAACATAGGATAAGCCTTCATTCCTTGGTAATGCGGAAGGAAGCTCTGTATCTAAAAGCACCGGATACATTGAGGTAAACCAGCCCACCGTACGAGTCACATCCAGCCCCTCTAAGATCTCTTCTCTACCATGACCCTCTAACTGAACTAGAACTTTGTCTGTTTTCTTCCATTCTTTATAAGCTAGGCCTAGTGCTACTAGTAATACATCATTGACTTCTGTGTTGTAAGCTTGATGGATTTCCTTTAGCAGCATATCCGTTTCACGCTCAGAAAAGTGAAGTCTAGTATTTTTACTATTTTCTCTACGACCTGTTTTATGTTGTGGTTCTTCTATTAAAAGCGGTCCAGCATCATTTTCAAGCTGCTGCCAATAGCTTAATTCCTTCAATGCTTTTTTACTGTTAGCATACATGCGCAGCCTTTCCGTGAACTCTTTAAAGGAATGGCTTTTGCTTTGAAACATGATCTCCTCTCCTGCTTGTATCTGGGCGTAGCCCCGGAAGATATCCTCAAGTAAAATTCTCCAAGAAACACCATCTACAACAAGGTGATGAATCGCAATCAATAGATGGTCGCCATTCTTGGTTCGGAATAGCCCTACTTTAACAAGCGGTCCTTTATACAGATGAATCGTACCTTGAATATCATTAGCTAATGCCTCAATTCGCTCCTCAACATGCTCCTCTTCATATAGGTCAAACATTTCAAAATCGTGAAGCTTATCCTGTATCCCGCGATTAATTTGAGCAATTCCACTATCTGATTGTTGGTAGACCATTCTCAAAGCGTCATGATGTATCAGCATTTGATCTAATACCTTTCGAAGGCTTTCTACTTCAAAGCCTGACGGATGATACAGCATCACAGATTGATTGAAATGATGCTGATCCGTATAGCTCTGATTAAAGAACCAGTGCTGAACGGGACTAAGAGGCATATCTCCAGTCACAGGCTCTTGATTAATTTCCTGAGTATGTGTCTTCACATAATTGTTAAGCTCAGCAATAGTCGAATACTGAAATAATTCCTTCATTTCAACGCTATATCCTTTGGTATGCAGTCTTGAGTTAAGCTGAATACCTTTTATAGAATCTCCACCGAGGTCAAAAAAGTCATGTTGCACTCCAATTCCTTCTACACCTAAAACGTCCTCCCATAGCTCTATCAAAAGCTGCTCTAGTTCATTGCTAGGTGGAGCATAGCCTATTCCCTCGTTCAATACCTGCTCTGTTGGTTCCGGTAATGCTTTGCGGTCTATTTTCCCACTTGAAGTTAATGGGAACTGATCTATTATTATGAAGTGAGCAGGAACCATGTAGCTAGGCACTAGTGATTTAAGATATTTTCTCAGCTCTTTCCCCGTTGGCTCCTTGCTCAACTCTTCTTTTACGATATAGGCACAAAGCTGCTGCTCTTGTCGTTCATTTACATAAACAGTAAGGACGACTGCCCCAACCTGCGAGTGCTTTAGTAAATGAGCTTCTATCTCAGCCAGTTCAATCCTATAGCCACGAATCTTCACCTGATGGTCTATACGTCCTAGGTATTCAATTTGACCATCAGCTAGCCAACGTGCTATATCCCCTGTCCGATACATCCTCTCTCC